>JAUXBM010000021.1 GCA_030619415.1 Chlorobiota bacterium | reverse complement strand
TTTAGGGTAGATCAGTCCATGACAATGACGGTTGAGCCATCTTTTAGTTTTACCTGGACCAACGGTGTTCCCTATTTTAGTCCGCATGTAAATGTTTATTTCCGTCACTATTACAACTTCACGAAGAGGAATATGAAGGGCAAGCGAACCGCTAAAAACTCGGCTAATTTTGTTGGTGCAACCATGGTATTCAATTTCTGGAATGCAGCATGGACGCCTTCAATGGAGTCAAATGATTATATCCGCTACTTCAGTGTTGGTCCGTTATGGGGTATCCAACGGAATTACTCGAAACACTTTAGCCTGGGTATCAATTTATCGCCTCTGATTTCGCTTGGCAACAAAGGTATTAAACCCGATGCAATGGCCATGGTGACGCTTGGGTTCTGGTTGGGGAACTGAAAACTCCGAACTCCAAACTCATCATTCATGCAATGCCAGCATCGGTAACTCCAGTTTAAAGAAGTCCCGTTTGTGAATTTCTGAGCTAAAAAGATTTTGAAAAATATTCGTCTTGTGTGCGATAAAAGCAATCATCTCAATATCTTTTTCTTCTGTAAATCGGCGCAAAGCATCCTCTTTGCTATCGGCATCAAAAAGGTGAAATGATATTTTTTGCTCCGGGTACTCAATTCTTAAACTGTTTTTTAACGCATCCATCATTTGCCTGTCCTCAATGATCTTCTTTTTGAATTCGAAATGGACAATGTGAATTCTGGAATCAAGGTGTTCAAAAATTTCAATGATCAATTGAATGCGTTTAAAGTCACTTTCATTGAAATTGGTGGCGTACATGATGTTTTTTAAACCGGGCTTTTCAACCGTGTAAGGGACAGCAATGACCGGCACATTCGCTTTTATCATAAGTCGTTCAGCCATACTGCCTTCCAGGAATCCTTTCTTGCCTTCACCCCGCGTTCCCATTACGATAAATTCGGGTTCGATATTGTTGCAAATCTCTTTAATCTCCCATTCGGCATCGCCTCCGGTAACCAGGTGATCGATCTCAATATTGTCTAAATTTTCTTTGGCAAGATGATTTTTCAATTCCTCTGAAAATGCCAGCATATTTTCGTTGGCCTGCTTCCTGAGTTCATCAATAAATTCAATATTCAGAAAAGAGTCGCTGTCAATTCCAACAGGGAAACTGGAATCAGGTATCATTAGTTGATCAGGATAAATATGAAACAAAAAAAGTTGGGTTTTTTCGCTTCCAGCCATGAGAATGGCATATTTGCAAGTCGTAAGGCTGCCTTCCGAAAAATCAAGAGGAATGAGGATGGTTTTCATGGTAAATAATTTTTCTTAAAAGTACGGAATAATACCAAATTTATATGCATCATTTTTGGGTTAATTTGGTATAACTCAGAAAAACGCAAGCTTTCCGCATCAAAGACTTTTAATGATCGCATAAAAAACTAATTTTGAAAATCAAATGAAGATTCACTTTATCGCGATCGGTGGAAGTGCCATGCATAACCTGGCGATTGCCTTACAAAATAATGGCTATCAGGTTAGTGGATCTGATGATGAGATATTTGAACCTTCCCGCACCCGTTTAGAAACCCGCGGACTTTTACCGAAAGAGGAGGGGTGGTTTCCCTCAAAAATTTTTGATGATTTAGATGCCGTCATTTTGGGTATGCATGCCAGGAAAGACAATCCTGAATTACGCAAAGCCCAGGAGTTGGGCGTAAAAATTTATTCTTATCCCGAGTTTCTTTTCTATCACTCACGCAGGAAAAAGAGGGTAGTGATTGGTGGCAGCCACGGAAAAACGACCATTACCGGTATGGTGATGCATGTGCTGAAGCAGAAGGGCAGATCGTTTGATTATATGGTTGGTTCGAAGTTGAGGGATTTTGACGTTATGGTTAAATTGAGCGAGGATGCGCCTGTCATGATTTTTGAAGGCGACGAATACCTCACTTCGCCCATCGACCGGCGTCCCAAGTTTCACTGGTATAAACCGCACATCGCCCTGCTGAGCGGTATTGCCTGGGATCATATCAATGTATTCCCGACTTTTGAAAACTATGTTGACCAGTTTAGGATTTTTATCGACCTGGTCGAAAAAAAGGGAACTCTGATTTATAATATTGATGATCGCGATCTGGAGCAACTCGTCAAATCTACCAAACGAGATGATCTGAAAATACTGGAATATTCAGTCCCTGCTTTTGAGATTGTTGATGGGTTCACCAACCTGATTTTGGATCAAAAGAAAATACCTTTAAAAGTTTTTGGCCGCCATAACCTGATGAATTTAAATGGAGCAAGGTTAATTTGTAATTCGTTAAACATCAGCGATGACGAGTTTTATACCGCGATGTCGGGTTTTGAGGGAACAGCGAACCGGCTGGAACTCGTTGGCCAAAATGGAAACAACAGGCTTTATAAAGATTTTGCACACGCACCTTCAAAAGTGATAGCTACCATACAGGCCGTAAGGGAGCAATTTCCTGAACACAAGCTTGTCGCATGCCTTGAATTGCATACATTCAGTAGCCTGAGTAAAGAATTTCTGACAGGCTACCTTGGAAGTTTTGATTCCACTGACGCAGGTTGTATCTATTTCAACCCATATGCTATTTCGATGAAAAAATTACCTGCTTTGGCTACCGGGGATGTAAAGAAAGCCTTTGGAAATGAAAAACTTGCTATCTTCGCTGATTCAGTAAAAATGAATGATTGGCTGGAAAGTCAAAAAGGATCAAACAGTGTTTTCCTGATGATGAGTTCGGGGAATTTTAATGGGATCAATTTTGTAGAACTGGCTGAAAAATTGATTTGAAGTGACGGCACGCAGGCTTTATTTATCAATCTTATTTCTTATGACGCTTGTCAGTATACGAGCGCAAACAACAGGACTGGACTCCACTTTTCTTAAAGAATATCCCTTCCAAATCGGCAAAGTTGGTTTCGCGATCGACAGTATGGAATATATCGTTGGCGATGTAAATAGCGGGACTGCTTTTGAACACCGGATTGGTATGTACAATTTTGGGTCAAAACCCATTCGTTTTACAGGTGGAAAGATCAGCAGGTTTACCGAAATGAGGTATGAACCCACTACCTTGCAACCCAACCAATCAGGGGAAGCCGTTGTTTCATTTGAAGCTGTTCGCGATCTTCCGCTGGGGAGTATACATATTGAAGTAGCTATTGAATCAGATGATAAAGACAGCCGTTTTAAGTTTTTATACCTGATTGCCAATATCGTAATAGATTCATCGCGATTTCAAAAATCATTGATCATCGATACGGTACCCCGAATTGTGTTTGCGCAATTAAACTACGACTTTGGATATTTGTGGAGAGGTAAACCGGTAATCCATGATTTCTTTTTTACAAATATGGGTTCACAGGAGTTGGTTATTGAAGACATTTATTCTTCGGATGGTTGCGTGATAATCGGTAAACCAAATGATGTGATCCCGCCAGGCGAAAATGGCAGCGTGGTGATAAAAGTACGTAATTGGGATAGTTATGGTGTTCAGCACCAGACGGTAACAATTGCGTCAAACGATCCGGTGAATCCGTTGATAACCCTTGGGCTTCATGGCACTGTAAGGCAACATGCCCCTGCCAAATTAAGACCTGATTTCTGTTACGAGTAGGAGGGAACCTGGAGTGTGGGAGTGGTGGAGTTGTGAGACCTTTGCAAAACCCCTTTAAACTGTCTTTCTGAACGCAGTGAAGAATCCTTATATTCTGGATTTCAGTTATGTAAAGATCCTTCACTGCGTTCAGGATGACAAAATAGTTTGTTTTGCAAAGGTCTCGTAGTACCAAAGCAATGATCCTCCCAATACTCCGCCATTCCATTATTCCAAAAGAAAAAGCTGCCTCAAAAGTGTTTATCACCTATTTGGAGCAGCTTCTTTTTATATTATTCGGTAACTATTTATCCATTCATCGAAATCAGAAACTCCTGATTATTTTGGGTAAACCTCATTTTGTCAACAAGGAACTCCATCGCTTCTACGGTGGTCATATCAGCAAGGTGGTTTCTGAGTATCCATATTCGCTGCAATGTTTCTTTATCGAGCAGAAGATCTTCCCGCCTTGTGCTTGAAGAAACAATATCAATAGCAGGATAAATGCGCTTATTCGATAATTTTCTGTCGAGCTGCAATTCCATATTACCGGTACCTTTAAACTCTTCAAAAATAACCTCATCCATTTTAGACCCGGTATCAATTAAAGCGGTTGCTAAAATAGTAAGCGATCCGCCATTCTCAATTTGTCTGGCAGCACCAAAAAAGCGTTTTGGTTTTTGCAGGGCATTGGCTTCAACACCACCCGATAAAACTTTACCTGAGGCAGGCGACACGGTATTGTAGGCCCGCGCAAGCCTGGTAATTGAATCTAAAAGAATGACTACATCATGACCACACTCAACCATCCTCTTTGCTTTTTCCAGGACAAGGTTGGCAATCTTCACATGTTTTTCTGCCGGTTCATCAAACGTTGAGGCGACAACTTCTGCATTTACGCTTCTTTCCATGTCTGTAACCTCTTCCGGACGCTCATCAATCAAGAGAATGATAAGATATGCCTCCGGGTGGTTGCCTGCTATGGCGTTGGCTATTTCCTTTAACAGGACAGTTTTACCGGTTTTAGGCTGCGAAACGATCAATCCCCTTTGGCCTTTGCCAATCGGACAAAACATATCCATAATCCGGGTTGAGACGCTGTCTTCTTTGTGTCCGGTTAATTTGAATTTTTCTTCAGGGAAGAGCGGTGTCAGGTAATCAAAAGGAATACGGTCTCTTACCTCTTGTGGTGATTTGCCATTGATTTGTTCAACTTTTATCAGCGGAAAATACTTTTCACTTTCTTTTGGAGGACGGATGCTCCCTTTAACTGTATCACCGGTCTTCAGTCCAAAAAGTTTTATTTGCGATTGAGAAACATAGATATCATCAGGTGAATTGAGGTAGTTGTAATCAGAAGACCTCAGGAATCCATATCCGTCGGGCATGATTTCAAGAACACCTTCGGAGGAAACCATTCCTTCAAATTCGAAAGGAAATTCTTTCCGTGGTTGTTTTTGTTGTTCGGTGTCGCCGCTGCCTCGTTTTGGTACAAACTTTTGCTCTCTTCTTTCAAACCGTCTTTCATAAGCAGGTTTGTTCTCTTCATTGGTTTTGCGCTCTTCTGGCATCTTTCGTTCTTCCCGTACTTTTCGTTCTTCAGGTTTGGATGCCTGCGGAACTTTTGCTTCTGCCGGAAATTGAATTTCTCCGGAAGGACCGGTTTCTTTTTTGGCCACTACCTCCGTTTTTCCAATCGATTCATCTTTCATGGCTGTCAGTTCCGGCTTGTTTGTCGGGGGAATTGCAGACTTGTCGGATGAAGCGATCAATGACTTTCTGGGACGCCCCCTTCTTTTCTTTGTAGAAGCAGGTGGAGGTGATTTTTCATTCGTTTCTTTTGGGGGCATATTTACTTTTTCAGTAGTTTCTATAGTTCTTCTAACCCCTCGTCTTTCTGGTTTTGATTGTTGAGCTGAAGATTTGTCTTCATTGCTCTTTACAGGTGTTTTCGATTTCATGGTGGTTTCCTGTTTTCTTTTTGGTGCCCCCCTTCTGGAAGGCTTTTGCTGCGATTCCTTTTTTAGCACCTGGGCGCTGGGATTTAAAGCCTGGAAATCAAGTATTTTATAAACCAGGTCTTGTTTTAAAAGTTTTTCTGTTTTAGGAATGGTGAGATCTTTCGCGATCTGTCTTAATTCGCTAACAAGCTTGCTGTTAAGCTCTACGATATCATACATATATTATGAGTTTAAAAGAGAATTCAATTGATTAATAAATTCGGAAATTCGAAATTATTTTGTGTAATATTATTCTATATGGAGAAAAAATTGGTGGAAATAATTCCAATAGTGGATGCAAATATACTACATTTTTAGAGTTTATAGTTTTTTTAAGCAATTTATGTTGATTGTGAGAAATTTAAACTGTTTACAAATAGCATTGCCTAAATCAAAAAAGTTTTTTCCACTTTGATTTTCATACTTCGGTTAATGTTTATTTTTGCCTGTGTTTAAAAATTACAGATCATGATACAGCGAATTCAAACGCTCTACTTATTTCTCGCAGCCCTTTCATTGGCAGCGCTGTCGTATTTCCCGCTTGCATCCTTCATCGGCGATAAAGATTCGTTGGTGCTTTATGCTTACAAGTTAGTCAGCCTGGTCCCGGATAAAATACCTGGGGTCACCTCATTTTTTATGTTGCCAATTTTGGGCATAACCGGACTCGTGCTGGTTTTTACGATCGTCACGATATTTTTGTATAAAAAGAGAAATATACAACTTAATATTTTGAGGATTTCAGGCCTTCTTTTATTGGTATTGATCGGCCTTTTCTTCTTTTATTATGTTGATGTGCTTGAAGATATTTCAGGTGGACTGACCGAATATGAGATCGGCGCCTATTTACCCGTTGCCGCATTCCTGTTTATTTTTCTTGCTGTAAGGGGGATCATATCCGATGTAAAGCTCCTTAGATCGGCTGACCGGTTGCGATAAGGTGCAGCGCTAAAGTCAATATTATTTTTTTGTTTCAAGGACTTCCAGTTCCTTGATGTTCTTCCCGTCAATTACAAACCTTACCATTGTAATTACCTGGTGAAGCCCTGTTTTACCTGCTGACCCTGGGTTGATATGTAACAAATCATTTTTACGGTCCGGCATCACTTTCAGGATGTGGGAATGGCCTGAGATAAATAGTTTTGGTCTGTGTTCTTCTATCAGTTTCCTGGCCTGAGGCGAATATCTGCCGGGGTATCCACCAATATGGATGATTAAAACTTTTACATCTTCACAGAAAAAGGTTTCAACTTCTTTAAATTCAATTCTTAACGGACCGCCATCAATATTGCCGTAAACAGCTCTAAGGGGCTTTATTTTCACCAAATTGCCTGATGTTTCGATATTTCCTATATCGCCTGCATGCCAGATTTCATCACAATCCTTAAAAAAACCGGACACCTTTGGATGGATAAATCCATGAGTGTCCGATAATAGTCCTATTCTTTTCACAATGATCTAAAATGCATAGCCGACGCTGAGCATCAGTAACTCCCTGAACTGGGTTCTCGGTCCTGTATTGCCATCTTTATCAGTGATCATAATATCCTCGTCATATAATAATGTGGTCTGAATATCTACATTCAGCCAGTCATTGACTTTCAGTCCGACGAGAACCTGCCAGTTGACATCAATCGCCTGCGGATTGTCGAGGTAATCAGAAAAAAGTTCAAGTTTCGTGCCCAGGGTGATGTTTTTGTAAACCTCTTTTGCAGCAACCATCGTCAATTTGGCACCAAACATAGTCTTAACCTTACTGGCATGTGTGATAATAGCGCCTGTAGCTGTATCAATCACTGCAGGATCAAGCCCGAAAGATCCCAGGTCAGCCAACCCCTGATCGTTTACAATTAGCCACCTTGCATTCATAGGGGACAGGTTCACCCAGAACCAGTCAACAGGCTTATACATAATACCGGGGCCGAGATCAATTATTGCCGGAGCCAGAAACTTTGAAATATAGTTTGAAGAATCAACAGAATAATCATATCCCGGGGCAAACTGACTCGCAAACCTGCCCATGACCGTGAAATACCAGTGTTTATGCAACTCGTACCGGTAACTGGTAATGTATTCGATTTTGTCTTCAGTTTTCAGGGGTGTTTGATCCTGGAAGAGTGTATATCCCAGCGACAGGTCGAGCCAGTTGGTATAGCTGTGTTTGTTTTTCACGAAATTGGCCGACATCGTGTATCTGCCAATTGTTGTTAGGCTGCTTGTACCTCCCATCGACCAATTTGAGAAGTAACTTTGGGATAAGTTCATGCTAATTTTACCTGTGATTTCCCAGTTGCCGACCCGGATAGTGTCCTGGGCATAGGCGGTTGTAATACCAAAAATAAACAAGGAGAATAGTGCTTTTTTCATATTTGTCAAATAGTTAATAGTTTGTTTGTGGCAAATATACACCAATCACCAATAATTGAAAATTTTTTGAAACGGTTGAAGCGTATTACATACCTGTATTTGATTGGTTGGGAATGTGTTTCGACCGCAATTGATCAGCCGGATCGAATTTTATTGATAAATTAAAACAAGTCCTCACAGCCATATTGTCTTTTATCCCCGGGCTCCATTTTAATTGTTGTACAATGCGAATGGCTTCTTCGGTACATCCGCCACCTACCGTTTCAATCACCATCAGGTTAGAGGGTAGCCCACTCGTTTCGATGATGAACCTCAGTTTGACGTCACCTGAAATACTTAGTTTACAGGCTGTCTCCGGGTAAACCAAAGTTTTCGAAATGTAGTCAGCAACAGAAATATAGTTGGTGTCGAGCCGGGCATCCGGGGCAAAATGCAGATTTTTCAATGAATAAATAGTACCGCTTCGATCAATTTCCGTAACCGGTCGTGGGAGTTGATCATAACCACGTTTCCTGACCAATGATTCATATTTGCCAACATTGTATTTGATCTTGAATGTGCCTGTCCCTATTACTGCTTTCCCATAATTATAAGCAGGTTTCCAAAGTATGAGGTCGAAAAGGGCCAGGGCGGAACTGTCAATACGTTTAGAAACAGAACTGCCTGTTTCCCTGTCTGTTATTTGTCCGGATTCATCAATACGATAGTTTATGATTACGACCCCCTGCTCTTTATTTTCGCGGGCATCTTCGGGATAAACTATTTGTGAATTGAGGAAGTGCTTCATTACTTTGCTGTTCATTTTTGGTTCGGGCGCCTGGTAAGCCTGGGCAAACGAAACAATGGCAATCGCCGTAAACAGGAAAGTAGCCGATATTCGGGAAGTGATATTCATGTTGCAATTCTGCTTATAAAATTACTACAATTGTGACGATAAATCAAGGAATATCTTAAAGAATTGCTGATCATCAATGATCAAGTTTAAAAAAGAAGGGTGGAGGAATGGAGTGGTGGAGTAAATGGAGTGATGGAGTAAATGGAGTGCCTAAAGTGCCTGGAGTACTTGGAGTGACTAAAGTACTTGGAGTGCCTTAAGTATTTTGGAATGCCTGACGTACTTGAAACTGACAGACTGCCGACTGAAGATTGCCGACTGAAGACTGCGGACTGCCGACTGAAGACTGCCGACTGAGAACGTGTTTTAATAATTTCGTTGGAGTAATTCTTACTCCTGATTTTGGTATTTTTACGTAAATTTTATAAACAGATGGACATCATTTATCTTGTAGCCGGTTTAGTGGTTGGTGGCATAGTTGGGTTTTTTATTGCCAGGGTACTTTCTAATTCTAAAATGGCTGTTAAAAGAGCAGATCTTGAAAAACAGATTGGGATCCTACAGTCGAAATATGAAGAGTTGCAGGTTGATTCAGAAAAGATTGAACAGCAATTTAGAGAGGAGTCGATCGCGAAACAGGAAGTTGAAAAGCAGGTAGTTGCAAAAAACGTAGCATTTCAAAACCTGGAAGAAAAGCTGAAAACTGAACGCAAGCAACTGGAAGAACTGCAAACAAAATTTCAAACAGAATTTGAAAATATTGCCAACAAAATCCTGAAGCAAAATACGCTGGAATTTTCACAGACAAGCGCTAAAAATATGGGGGATATTTTAAATCCGCTGAAAGAAAAGATCACCAATTTTGAGAGAAAGGTGGAGGATACTTACCAGAAAGGACTGAAGGATCAAACCAATTTGCTTGCAGTGCTAAAAAACTTACAAGACCTTAGTTTGAAACTGGATAAAGATGCCCAGGATTTGACAAAGGCTTTAAAGTCAGACAGCAAACAGCAAGGTAACTGGGGGGAAGTTGTCCTGGAAAGAATGCTCGAAGACTCTGGTTTAATTAAAAACCAGGAATATTTTGTGCAGGAAACCGGGCGCAATGAGGAGGGAAACCTGGTGAGGCCTGACGTGGTGATTAAATTGCCACAGGATAAATACCTGATCATCGACTCAAAAGTATCACTGACTGCCTACCACGATTTTATTTCAAAAGAGGATGAGCAGCAAAAAGCAGTGGCGCTTAAAAAACATATCGAATCGATTAAAAACCACGTTAAAGAGCTGAATGAAAAGAATTATCAATCGATGAATAAACTGGACATCCCTGATTTCGTGCTGATGTTTATGCCGGTAGAATCAGCCTTTGCATTGGCTGTGCAAAATGATCCCCCGCTTTTCAATTTTGCCTGGGAGAAAAAGATCGTCATAGTCAGCCCAACTACGCTACTGGCTACCTTAAAAACCATCGAGTCCATTTGGCGACAAGAGAAGCAAACCCGCAATGCACTCGAAATTGCCGAGCAAGGTGGCAAACTGTATGATAAGTTTGTGGGTTTCCTGACCGACCTCGAGAAGATTGGAACCAATATTGACAGGGCATCTGTGGCTTATAACGAAGCGCACAAAAAACTAAAGTCCGGCAAAGGGAATATCCTGGGACAGGTCGAAAAAATGAAAACCCTCGGGGCAAAGACCTCGAAAAGTTTACCACAACAATACCTTGAACTGGAGGATTAGGATGAGAGAAGCGTACAAACAGGAAATGATTTTTGGGATCAGGCCGATAATAGAAGCGATCAATGCCGGGAAAGAAGTGGAGAAGGTGCTTGTCCAAAAAGGGCTTCGGAGTGAGAACTTCAAGGATTTAATGGCGCTTCTAAAAGAAAGGGACTTTCCTTACCAGTTTGTTCCCATTGAAAAAATGCATAGGGTTACGCGCAAAAACCACCAGGGTGTCATTGCTTTCATTTCCCCGGTTGTGTTTTATCAGATCGAAGACATCTTGCCAGGTCTTTATGAAGCAGGCCGAACCCCTTTCATTCTCATCCTCGACAAAATTACTGATGTCAGGAATTTTGGGGCGATCTTAAGAACGGCGGAATGTACCGGTGTTGATGGGGTTGTTATTCCATCCAAAAATTCTGCGCAACTGAATTCAGGGACTGTTAAATCTTCAGCCGGAGCGATTTTCAGGGTACCAATTTGCAGAAGCGAAAACCTGAAAACTACCATTGACTTTTTAAAGGACAGTGGATTGAAGATTGTTGCAGCCACCGAAAAGGCTGAATCAACTCATTTTCAGTCTGACCTGACAGGGCCAATTGGAATTATCCTTGGTTCGGAAGGGGAAGGCATTTCAGGAGAATACCTGAAAAAAACAGACCAGCAGGTTAATATTCCAATGCTTGGTGAAATAGAATCGTTGAATGTTTCCGTTGCTGCCGGGGTGTTGATGTACGAGGTGGTGAGACAAAGGCAGAGGTAGCTGTAAAGGCAGAGGCGGAGGCAAAGGCTGAGGTTGAGGCGAAGGGGAAAATCGGTAGTCAACAGTCAATAATCTACAGTCGAAAGTCAGTAAAGCACCAATTTATTTGTTGGAAAAATAATTAACTATTTTCTATTGACAATTTTCCCATTAACCAATTTCCCGTTTTCCATTTTACCAGGCGGATGCGGAGAGGAAAGATAAAAGACAAAGGATAAAAGGTAAAAGAAACGGTTTACCTTATTCAGGCATCGATCTGCCAGTTACCAGATACAAGCGACCCAGCCTTCGCTACGCTACGGGCATCCAGTATCAAGTATCCAGCGCTACCTCACCAGCGTCACCTGCCCGGTTATAAGCTGGGTTTCGTCAATAGCCGGATAGGCCGTATAAGCAATTCTGTAA
>JAUXBM010000180.1 GCA_030619415.1 Chlorobiota bacterium | reverse complement strand
CTTTCGGATATAGCCCTGGAAAGCATCGACCGTTATTTCAGATCAAGATTGCTTCCAAAAACGGAAATTGAGCAAATTAACTTTATCCTCGACTTTGTTCAGACTGCCATGGCATACGATACCGATGACAAACAGTTTGGTTTTGAGAACTATATGTTTGCCGAGGAAACACTCTTTTATCCATCAGCTGATTGTGAGGACCGTACAGTCCTGTTATCACAACTCATTCAACACTACACAGGTTTTGAGAACATTGCACTGGCTTTCCCGGGTCATGTGACGCTGGCCGTAAATCTGCCGGAATCTATCGAAGGAAGTTATGTAAAATATAAAGGCGATAAATATTACATCTGCGACCCAACTTACATCGGTTCACGTTGTGGGATGCTGATGCCGGAATTTGAAAATGTGAGCCCCGAAATAATTACCTTCTAATACTCAAACTAGATGTTAAAATTGTCACGTAAAATTTGTTTTATAAACCCTGAAAAAGGAATATTGGAAGGTTGGAATATATGGAATATTGGAAAAATATCAATCAAGTTTAAGTTTGTTTTGATAATTATCACGATACTTTTTGCAGGACTGAATGGTTTTGGCCAAAAAGTTGTCAGAACGACCGGCAAAGCCCAGGTGAGGATGGAAACAAACATGACGACCGACCAGGCATACGAACAGGCTGAGCAACTGGCAATGATCAATGCCATTGAAAATGCCTTTGGCACTTATGTCGAACAACAAATGGATATGACCATCGAGGAAGGGAAAACAGCCTACAATATCATCGGCACAACCAAAGTTAAAGGTGACTGGATTGAAACAATCGATATCGATTTTCGCGAAAACGTGGAGGTAGAAAGCGGTAAATACGGAAAAAAGCAAAATGTAAAATATGTTAGCTGTAACATTAAAGGAAGGGTTCGGGAAAGTATTTCAAAGGCCAATCTCGAATACATTGTCATGAACTGTCCCGATCAAGCCTGCCGGACATTCGATTTCTATGATGGTGAACAATTATACCTCTATTTTAAAAGTCCGGTAAACGGGTATGTTTCTGTTTACGTTGATGAAGGGGATATCACCTATCGTTTGCTGCCTTACGTTACAATGGGTGATGAATATCAGAGTGGGGTTAAAGTTGAAGGAGATGTAGGTTACACTTTTTTTTCTGAATCGAAGAATATATTCGATAATGCCATTGTTGACGAGATTGAAATGTACACAAACAAGAAATTGGAATACAACAATATCTATATCATTTTCGCGGAAGAGGCTTTTGTGAAACCGGTTTTGAATGATAAGGAACTTGTCGATAACAGGATATTACCCAAATCGCTGGAGTCGGAAAAATTCCAGGAATGGCTGCAGGGCAACAGGGCGTCGTCACCGAGTTTTCAGGAACACAAAATAAAAATCAGCATAAAACACAAGTGAAAAATGATGCTCGATACTGGATGCTGGAGGCAGCGGAGGCAGACCTGCAAGCTTGCCTGTTTGCGAACGTCAGTGAGCAAGTAGATGCTGGCAGATCGAAGCGGCTTGTTGGATTGTTGATTCTTTTATTCGAGGAGCTATCTGAGGAGAAACTGTTCACCCAATGACCACTGAATAACAACGACTGAAAGGAGTCCGCAGGATGACTAATGACAAATGACTTTTTTATAACATGAAGCGCATTTTACTCATAATAATTACGGTTCATATAACCATTGGCGGACTTTTCGCCCAAACAGTTATCTCGGGCAAAAGCAAACCGGTACGGTTAAAACTTCAGCCTGAGTTTGCGCGCGAATTACCGCCAAACCTGTTTGTCGATCTCAGCTTTGAAGATGCCAACAACAATGGCATCCTCGAAGCCAATGAGGTGGCTGTTATTCGGCTGAACGTCACCAACAAAGGGAAGGGGAGGGCACAAGGCTTAATCGTTACAGTTGCTCCATATAACGAAGATCCTAATTTGTTAATTGAGGATGGAAAAAAAATCCCCTTTTTATATCCCGATCAAAGTGCACAGATTGATATTCCGATTAAGGCCGGTTTTAGCATCGGAACAAGACTGCACAAATTAAAAATTTCTGTTTCGGAACACTATGGCTATGATATGGATCCGGCATACCTTGTATTGAGTTCCATGGAATACCAGGAACCTAAAATTGTTTTTGCCGGACTAGAAGTTATTGATGTGGGACAGGGTACGGCTGCTGTTAGCGAAGATGGCATGGTGCAGGCCGGTGAACAGGTAAAAGTGAAACTGGTCATCCAGAATATTGGTCAGAATGTAGCCGAAGAAACAAAGTTTTACTTAACCACTGTCAACAAAAATATATACCTCGCTGATGACAAAGGAAACCTTGGCGATATAGGAATTGGCGAAGTAAAGGAGTTTTGGGTAACCATCAGCCCGAACAAGCGTGTGGATATGGATGTGCAATTACCGGTGTACCTCCATGTGGTGAATAAATACAACAAAGGAAATATCGAAAATTTCATGTTACCGCTTGATTTGAATAAGAAACCACCGGCTACCGAGATCGTAGAAGTGCAACCCAATATGGAGAAGTTGCACGAACAGGTCGCCCGTTTCGAATATAATTCAAAAAGAATCACAGCGACCACAGGCAGGGTTATCGATATCCGGACTGTTCCAGAAGCAGTGATCAGCAGAAAAAATGCCGTAGGTATTGTTATTGGTATCGAAGAATACAAATATTTCGCGCCGGCCCCTTATGCGGCAAACGATGCCGAACTGATGTATAAATACTTTAAAAGGATATTCGGCATCGACCGGGTTTTTGCCTACACAAACGAGGAAGTATCAGGCTACTTTTTCGAAAACATGTTCGATCCCGGTTTCGGTGACCTGCAAAAGGCAATCGACAAAGGGGAGACCGATCTCTTCATCTATTATTCCGGACACGGAATGCCTTCAAAAGATGGGAAAAATGTGTTCCTTTTTCCGTTTGACGGACGGATTGAAGCACTCGAAAGGCAGGGTTTTGAATTGAATAAGTTATTTGCCAGTCTCGATTCTCTTAATGCCAAAAGTGTAACCGTATTTATCGATGCTTGCTTTAGTGGTGTTTCACGGGCAAGTGAAGTTTACGATATACAAAACCTTGTCTTTCCAATGCTTCAATCCTACCGTCAAACGGGAAGAGGTAAACATTGTTACCATCTTTTGAAGGCATTCCGTGTCCGGAATAATAGATGAAGAGATCGGTTTCACCTTTGTCGATTGCCTTTTGCAGGTCACCGAAACCCGGATCGAACATATTTTCGAAAAAGTAGCCTGAAACTTCCTCATTGGTATAGGCAAAAACACGATCGATGCCGAATATCCTTTTAAAATATTTATACATCAGCTCGGCATCGTTTGCCGCATAAGGGGCAGGTGCAAAATATTTGTATTCTTCAATGCCAATAACGATTCCCACAGCATTTTTCCTGCTGATCACTGCTGCCGGGACAGTCCGGATATCGATAACCCTGCCTGTAGTCGCTGTGATTCTTTTTGAATTATACTCAAACCGGGCGACCTGTTCATGCAACTTTTCCATATCGGGCTGCACTTCGACTATCTCGGTAGCCGGTGGTTTTTTATTTAAATCAAGTGGTAACATGAAATTTTCAATATTGCCTTTGTTGTATTTATTCACCACATGGAGGTACACCGGTAATTGCGCATCCATATCCACACGCTTGTTCGGGCTGATGGTTACCCAAAACTCCTTTACCTCGCCAATTCCTAAATCGCCTAAACTTCCTTTGTCATCAGCGAGGTATATATTTTTGTTGACAGTAGTTAAATAAAACTTTGTTTCTTCGGCTACATTCTGTCCGATATTCTGGATGACCAGCTTCACTTTTACCTGTTCTCCGGCCTGAACCAGGCCATCTTCTCTAACAGCCGCCGTACCCTGCCCTACATCTACAACTTCAAGTCCGGCAAAAACAATCTTAGGCTCCTGGTATTCCATGGAACTCAATACCAGGTATGCAGGATCCATATCATAGCCATAGTGTTCCGACACAGAGATTTTCAATTTGTGTAGTCTTGTTCCGATGCCAAAACCAGCTTTGATCGGAATATCAATCTGTGCACTTTGGTCAGGATATAAAAAGGGTATTTTCTTGCCATCTTCAATCAATAGGTTGGGATCTTCGTTATAGGGAACTACTGTTACAATTAAACCTTGTGCCCTCCCCT
>JAUXBM010000171.1 GCA_030619415.1 Chlorobiota bacterium | reverse complement strand
TTTAAAGCCTTCCTGGGTGGTTTCGACTTTTCAATAAGCTATGTTTACGGCTTTGATGGATTGGCTGCACCTTTGCACAATAGTATTACTCCTGTCAATCTTGAAGGAGGAATTGATATTCATGCAACAACAGGTTTTTATAGGCAAAGTATATTCGGTGCTGATTTCGCAGGTAGTATTGGTAGTGTGGGTATTTGGGGTGAGGCAGCCGGTTTTTTACCCGACAGCAAAGTTGTAATGACCAATGACATTGCAGGACAACCGCTCCCTGAAATGGACAGCCTCATCGTTGATAATGAGTTGTATGTCAAATTTGTTGTTGGGATGGATTACACTTTTCGTGAAGGTTCGTATATTAATTTTCAATACTTGCACGGGTTTATCCATGAACGGGGAAGGGGCAACCAGAATGATTATTTCATGTTTGGGTATGAAAAATCTTTCTTTGAAGATAAATTGAAGATTGAGCCTTTAACGGGTGGATTTATTGTTTCCGACTGGAAAGACGTAAGTAATAATTATGCTGTTATCTGGGTGCCTTCCATCAGATACAAACCTATTGATAATGCAGAAATACAATTGGGAGCTTATATTTTTACCGGAGAAGGTGATAACTTGTTTACCAATCTTACAGGTTATGATATGGCATTCTTAAAGGTGAGGTATAGTTTTTAGGAATTGAAAATGAAAGTACTTCAAGATTTAAAAACAATTGCAGCATGAAAAAGATAATAGACAATGATTTTTTCGAAATATCCAGAAAGGATTCCATTTCGATTGTGAGGATAAAGAAAAATGTTTTTGAATTTATTTCTGACATTAAGCTAAGTGGTGATCTGATAAATTTTCTTGAAAATATTTCGAGGGATACTGAAATCAAAGCACTCACATTCTATAATGATCCTGATTGCGTTAATGAGTATAATTATGATAAATTCTTAAAACGTATCATGTCCAAAACAAAGGAAGGGGATCAATCATTAACACCAAACTTTGATCAAAAAAATGTTAGGTTTCGAGAAATCAATACTCTTAATCGCTTTATAAAACATTTAGTAGGACTGAATAAAATTGTTATTTCAGGTATTCAAGGATCCATAGTAACCCCTTTTGTTGGATTGGCTTTTTCTGCAGACTTTATCTATGCCCGCAAAGGGACAAAATTTATTATGGCACATAATAAATATGGATTGCATCCAAGTGGTGGGCTACCTTTTTTTCTTTCCAATGCACTACACCATTCAATGGCCATGGAGTTTCAGATGAAAGACTCTTTTACTGCTGAGGAAGCTTATGAGATGGGGCTGGTAAATAAAATTTTGCCGGAGCAAGACTTTTTAGATAATTTAATCAGGGAAACTGAAAAATTTACAAAATGTAAACACTGCACAACTCAGCATACGAAACGCCTGACAAATTTTTCCAGGAAATCTTTATCAGACTATTTTGAATTTGAAGCCGGGATACTGAATCTTTAAAGGATGCATTTTTTTCTTGCCTTTCATAATTGAAAGCAAATAAGAGTGAGCGCTAAAACATACTCCCAAACAACCCTCTTCGCTATCAAATATTAATTCCTTTTATTTATTCTTAGGAGATCGCTGCAATTTGGTCCTGGCCACAACCAGCACATGATACATTGATGGTATGATGACCAATGTCAGGAAGGTGGCGAAACTTAATCCAAAGATCACCGTCCAACTCATCGGACCCCAGAATGAAACATTGTCACCGCCAAAATAAATGTGTGCATCGAATGTGCTGAGGAAGGAAAGTATATCAATATTAAACCCAACCGCCAGCGGCAACAATCCCAATACTGTTGTAATTGCCGTTAACAATACAGGGCGCAAACGGGTTTTCCCAGCCTCAACAATACATGCTTTTGCGATATCGGGAGGAAGAAATGCGCCATCAGGCAACCCTAGTTCTCTTCTTTTTCTTTGCTTGATCAACCCGACATAATCTATCAACACAATTCCGTTGTTCACAACCACTCCTGCAAGTGATACAATTCCGATTCCTGTCATGATTACTACGAAATCCATACTAAAAGTGGCCAATCCGCCAAACACCCCGATGGTACTGAGTACGACTGTAAAAATGATCATCGCAGGTTTCACAAATGAATTAAACTGCGATACCAGGATAATGGCAATCAATGAGACCGCAATCATCATGGCTGTCATCAGGAATGCCATCGATTCTTCCTGCTCTTGCTGTTCACCGGTAAACTCATAACCATAACCGGCAGGCATTTCAAAGTCTTTCAGAAGCACTTTAAGCTGGTCATTGATTTCGGTCGCATTGTAACCAAGCAGCACATTGGAATAAATTGTAATCACACGGTCCCTGTCAATCCTGGTAATGGCGCCATAAGTAGTGCTGTATTCAAAGTCAGCGACTGCCGAAATAGGTACCTGTACAATTTTACCAGAAGACTGGCTCCGGAAGGTAATGCGCTGGTTGAGCAGTGCGGCAAGGTCGTAGCGGTATTGGTCATCCAGTATCATCCTGATTTTGTATTCATCCTCACCATCTTTGTAATCAGATATTTCTTTTCCGAACAAAGCCGTACGAATGGCATCCCCGATTTGTCCCGTCGAAAGCCCATATCGTCTTGCCCTTTCACGGTCAATGTGAACCAGGATTTCAGGTTTACCTACGTCTAGATCAATCTGAAGGTTTTCGATTCCTTGAATATTTGCCCTGTTAATTATTGACCTGATGGTGTCGGTCAGATACAACAGGGTATTGAATTTCTGGCCATGAACCTCAAGGTTAACAGGTTTACCCATTGGTGGACCTTCCTGCTGCGCCTGAACAGAAATGGTTAAACCGGGGTATTGTCCAACAAGGGCTTTTGTCAGGTCATCAAGATTTTTGTATGTGTCTTTTCCTTTCCTTAATTCAAACTCCAAAAAGTTAACGGTTACCAGTCCCCTGTTCGAGCCTCCGCTTCTGCCACTCCATCCCTCCTGTTCGCCCACAGCGCCTTTTCCAACGGTTGTCAGTACTGACTTTACAATGTCCATATCCGGTTCGAGCACCTCAAAAACTTTGTCTTCAATAATTTGCATGGCCGAATCGGTAATTTCAATATCAGTATTAATCGGCATTTCAGCAAGGACATTGATATATTTTGGGGCTGATGATGGGAAATTGATCACTTTTGGATTCGATCCAAAATAAAAGGCTATGGTAACGATCATCAATAAAAATGTACCTGCAATCAGCGCATAAGGCCTCCAGGTTTTAAGTGCATATTTGATAAATTTAAGGTAAGTATTTTCCGTCCATACCAAAGCTACATTTTGGAACCACAATGCCAGCCTCGACATAAAGGCAAGGTTGAGTAAGCCAATCAATGCGAAAATGAGCAGCAAAGTTCCAAGCCAGCTTACCCCTATCAAATAAAACAGTGCAGCGATAGCCACCATAACAAATATAAGGATCAGGTTTTTTTTAGGCTTGGGCAGCTGAAGGTTTGCGCCCGGTTTATAAAAATCAGTAAATATTACCGGGATGATAACCAGGGCAACAAAAAGAGATGATGTCAGCACAATGATCAATGTTATTGGCAGGTACGACATAAACTCACCCATCAGACTATCCCAGAACAGCAGTGGCACAAAAGCGGCCAGTGTTGTTACCGTTGATGAAATAATCGGCATGGCCACCTCGCCGGTTGCCTGACTGGCTGCTTCTTTAACAGAATAACCCATGTGGACATACCTGTAAATATTTTCGGTAACGACGATGGCATTGTCAACGAGCATACCAAGGGCCAGGATCAGTGAAAACAAAACAATCATGTTAATATTAAAACCCGCCATGCCCATGATCATAAAGGCCATAAACATCGACATCGGGATGGCAAGACCAACAAACAAAGAATTTCTTGTTCCCAGGAAAAGGAACAAAATAACGACCACGAAAACCATACCCATGATGATGCTGTTCTCCAGGTTACTGATCTGTCTCTTAATCATCTCAGACTGATCCTGAGTAATGGTGATCACCAGGTTTTCGGGAATCACATTATTTGATTTTGATATTTCCAGAATACCGATAACCTGTTCAACTGTAGAAAGCAGGTTCTCGCCACTTTTTTTAATAACCTGCATCGAAACAACCGGTTGCTTTTCGAGCCTGGCATAACTATCTCGTTCAGCAAATCCATATTCAACCGATCCAATATCACTCAGGTAAACAATATTTCCTTTTTCACTCTTAACAATAATGTTTTCAATTTCTTTGGGATCAGTAAATTCACCCAACATCCTGATTGAGCGTTTAATATTCCCCATCCTGATATCGCCACCCGACATGGAAATATTTTCGGCCGCTATCGCATCTTCCACATCCTTGTAACTCACCTGGAGGGGACTCATTTTGAAAGGATCGAGTTTGATTTTTACCTCACGCTCGGTTACACCATTGATGTTCGCCTTCGAGACTTCGTAAACCGCCTCAAATTCATC
>JAUXBM010000098.1 GCA_030619415.1 Chlorobiota bacterium | reverse complement strand
GCCTAACAAAAAATATAGTGCATTTGGCAGATAGCGCTGAAAATGAAAATAATAGCTATAAATAAAATTAGTCGTAAGTTGAAAATGAAGCGTTTTAAAATGCCAAACGCATCATATTCAAACCGTAGCAATTAGCCTAAAAGAGAAAATTCACCTATATATTTTGGTATGACGTATAGTATTCGTATATTTGCACGTAAATAATATTGACATGGAAACGAAATTGACATTAAGATTAAATGACAGTGTGATAGAAAGAGCAAAAATCTATGCCAGAAGTCAAAAAATCAGTTTATCAAAAATGATTGAATCATATCTTGACAGTTTGACCAGAGAAAATGATAGCGATAAGAAAATATCTATTACACCTCTTGTTGAAAGTCTGAGCGGTGTAATTAACCTGCCTCCTGACTTTGACTACAAAAATGAATATGCTGACTATTTAACTGAAAAATACAAATGAAAAAACTCTTTATTGATACAAATATCATCATAGACTTATTATCACGAAGAGAACCTTTTTATGATGAATCAGCAGCCCTTTTTTCGTTAGCAGATAAGAAAATTATTGAACTTAATATTTCGTCTCTGACTATAGCCAATATAAGTTACACATTATTGCGTCAAACTAACTCCAGGAAAGCAAAAGAAATATTAAGGAAACTAAGGTTAATAGTTAATATTTTACCACTTGACGACAAAATAATAGGTGTAGCATTAAATGACGATTCATTTACTGACTTTGAGGATGGACTGCAATATTTTACGGCAATCGAGAATAACCTGGATTTAATAATAACGAGGAATTTGAAAGACTTCAAAGCGTCGAAATTACCTGTAATGACTGCAAGGCAGTTTTTAGAAACATTTAAATAAGGCCAATAAAAATCTACACAGATTGGCCTTTTTAACTATCTTGACACCATTTTCAATATTTTGACAAGGACTAAATCACAATCGTTAGGAATTTGCATCGGTGCTTCCACAGTCTCAGCAGTTTGGCTGTCCCGGATCAATGGCAACATTCAAATCGCTAAAACTGAATACCTGCCTCATCATGGCAATCCCAAATCTGTTTTGCTTCATTTGCTAGAGCAGAACGAAATAGTTAATATTGCGGTTACCGGAAGGAAATTCAGATCGATTGTAAACCTCACTTCAATAGCCGAGCCCGAAGCTGTGGAGCTTGCATACGGCCATCTTAATTGCGATGCCGACATTATTATAAGTATTGGCGGCGAGAATTTTATCGTTTACGAAATGGATACTCACGGTAAAATATCTAAACCCTATACCGGCAACAAATGTGCATCGGGTACAGGAGAGTTCTTCCTTCAGCAGATCAAACGAATGGATCTTGAACCCGAAGAGGCTGCCTCGCTGGCATTGGAAGGAGAAATATATAATATATCTGGGCGGTGTTCTGTATTTTGTAAATCTGATTGCACACATGCCTTAAATAAGGGTGTGGTTAAAGCCAATGTTGCTGCGGGTTTAACAAAAATGATGGCCCAGAAAATAATTGAACTCACCGCCAAATCGCACAAGCAAAATGCCCTGATCATCGGAGGGGTGTCGAATAACCAGGCCGTTGTAAAGCATTTGTACGATACATTTACCAAGCTGACAATACCCGCTGAAGCCTCCTGCTTCGAGGCATTGGGTGCATCCTTATACGCTTTAAATAATGAAACAATTGCCTTAAATAAGGATGCTTTATTTCGTGAGGGTAAATCATCATTCTCTTTTCATAACGACTTAAAAAGGTATGCCGATAAAGTAGATTTTAAAACAATCGGAAGAAACGAAGCTCAGGAGAATGATGAAGTTATTCTAGGGTTAGATGTCGGCTCAACGACTACCAAAGCAATTTTATTACGGATCAGTGATGACTCAATTGTGGCTTCCGAATACCTGCGGACAAACGGAGACCCGGTTGCAGCTTCAATTGAATGTTATAAAAGCATCAGCAAGCAGATAAAGGTGCCAATTACTATTATTGGTCTTGGCGTGACCGGTTCGGGCAGGTATATCTCGGGCTTGCATGCACAAACAAAAGGCATTATTAACGAAATAATTGCCCATGCAACCGCTACGGTTTTCTTTGATGATGAGGTTGACACAATCTTCGAAATTGGCGGCCAGGATGCAAAATACACATATATCACGGCAGGCGTGCCTTCCGATTATGCGATGAACGAAGCCTGTTCGGCAGGTACGGGTTCTTTCCTCGAAGAGGCTGCAAAAGAATCGCTCAATGTAAATTATAAAGACATCGGGGATATTGCCCTTCAGGCAAATCGCGCACCCAATTTTAACGACCAATGTTCGGCATTTATAAGCAGTGACATAAAAAATGCACTTCACGAGGGACTTTTAAAAGATGAAATTGTTTCGGGACTGGTTTATTCAATTTGTTTGAACTACACAAACAGGGTGATGGGAAACAGGCCTGTCGGCAAAAAGGTATTTATGCAGGGTGGGGTCTGTTATAACAAGGCTGTGCCAATAGCGATGGCCGCCTTAACCGGTAAAGAAATAATTGTTCCGCCCGACCCCGGTTTAATGGGAGCTTTTGGTGTTGCCCTTGAAATTAAAAACAGAATAGAACTGGAGCTGATTGAAAAAAAAATCTTCGATCTTGGAAGTTTAATTCATCGAAAAGTTGAGTATGGAAAAAGTTTTACCTGCAAGGGAAGGGCAGAAAAATGTGATAGAAAATGCAGCATTTCATTAATTAAAATCGATGACAAGAAATATCCTTTCGGAGGGGCTTGTAATAAGTATTACAACTTTCAAACAAATGGAAAGGAAAAACAGAAAGCGAGTAATCTTGTTCGTTTACGACAAGAACTGGTTTTTGAGAAATATATTCATCCGCTGGAACTCCCCGAAAGTGCAAAAACCATCGGAATTCCAAAATCATTTTTAACCAATTCATACTACCCACTTTATTATAACTTCTTTACGCAGATGGGGTTTAAGGTGATATTGGGCGACATACAGGAACCATCCGGTATCGATCAAAAGCAAGCGGCTTTTTGTTATCCGGCAGAACTTGCTCATGGTTTTATGCAGGACCTGATCAACAAAAAACCGGACTATATTTTCTTGCCGCATATTCTTGAATTGCATAACGAAAAATCCAATTTCCGCGATAAAAGTTGTGTCCTTCTCCAGGCCGAAAGCTACTACCTTAAAACATCGTTCAAAGAACAATTAAAGGGTATTGAAATCTTGTCGCCGATATTCGACTACGCCAACGGCTTCGAGTCGGCAAAAGAGAGTTTTGTCAATCTCGCGAAAGACTTAGGCGTTAACAAACGCAAAGGACAATCTGGTTTCGATTTTGCCGTGCATGAAGTAACAGAGATGCGAAAAGAATTTAAGGAGCTCGGAAAAAGCGCGCTGGAAGAATTAATAAAAGATAAAGATAATTTTGCCATTGTACTTATCGGGCGTTCGTATAGTTCATTTGCCGAAGAAGCCAACTTAGGCATACCTCAAAAATTCTCATCCCGGAATGTTACCATTATTCCCCATGATTTTCTATCGAGCGATGATGAAGAAATAATTGATCATATGTATTGGGGCACGGGCAGGCAGATACTCAGGGCAGCTGCTGCGGTAAAAAAACATCCTCAACTTTTCGCTACTTACATCACGAATTTTAGCTGCGGCCCCGATTCATTCTTAATTGGCTACTTCCGTGAAATAATGGGAGACAAGCCTTCTTTAACGCTCGAACTTGACAGTCATTCAGCTGATGCCGGTGTAAATACACGAATTGAAGCATTCCTGGATATTGTTAAAAGTTACAGGCAATTAAATATCGAAAAGGAAATCGATAACAAAGAAGCCAAATTCAGGCCATTGACACTTTTAAATTCGACTACTTTATTAACCTCAGACAATCAGGAACTATCAGTTTATGATGATTCCGTTAAAATGATTCTTCCGAATTTAGGAAGGTTTGGAACGGAAGCATTATCGGCGGCATTGAGGCGCACAGGTATAAATTCAGAACCTCTATCTGTTTATTCATTTGAGACACTTAAAACAGGGCGGGGAAATTCAAGCTGTAAAGAATGCCTGCCGCTCATTCTTACCTCCGGATCGATGATGGAATATTATCAGAAAACAAAACCGGAAAGCGAAAAAACACTGTTCTTCATGTTAGGTGGTGACGGGCCTTGCCGGTTCGGTCAGTACTCGGTTTTTTTGAACGAACTCATCAGGAAGCAAAAACTGGAAAATATTGGAATCTATACATTAAGCGATGACAACTTGTATGAAGGTCTTGGTTCCGATTTCGATATCAGAGGTTATACTGCCGTACTCATTGGTGATGTTATTCAGAATATCTACCATGCTATCCAAACTATTGCTGTAGATAAAGAAAAAGCATTGTCAATATTTGCAAACGAATGGTCGAAAATTGTCCTTTCAGTAGAAAAGGACAAGCAGGATAAATTATATGAGCAGTTAAAAAATACTGCTAAAAACCTCTCCATGATAAAGACGTCTATCAATTTTAAAAATGCTCCTAAAATTGCGATAGTTGGAGAAATTTTTGTGCGCAACGATGAGTTTTCACGGGTTGATCTGCTGGAGAAATTCTATGAAAGAAATTTGATGCCCAAGGTTGCGCCGGTAAGCGAATACTTGCATTATTCCAATTATATGATCGGGAATGGATTGACAACAGAGAAATTTTCATTGAAAGAAAAACTCAGGTTCAAAATCAGAAAACAGGTGCAGTTGAGTATTGAGAAAAAAATAAGAGGGATTTTTTCCAGGTCAGGATTTTCGGACAATGAAGTTACAAATATTGACGAGATAATTAAAAAATCAGAACATCTGGTAGACCCCGAATTAGCCGGAGAGGCAATACTGACAGTAGGATCGGCACTTCATGAAATATTGCACCATGTATCAGGGGTTATTTCGATTGGTCCTTTCGGTTGTATGCCTTCCAGGGTGGCTGAATCAATCCTGAATATAGAAATGAATGTGGAGGGAAAGGAAGTAGCCGAAAAAATGAGAATCAGGGAACTTGATAATCATACCAAAGATTTCCCCTACTTAGCCATTGAAACAGATGGTAATTTGTACCCGCAAATTATCCAATCGAAAATAGAAATATTCATTCTACAGGCCGAAAGGCTGCACAAGCAATTATCCAGGGCCGGAATAAAAACAAAAGCAGAAGAAGCATTCAAATTCAGGAAGCTGACTGACCGTACGCTTAATGGTTATTTCAAAAGATCGCCGGCCGTACAAATTGAAGACAAGGAGGAGGTTAATGTTGAGACGGAATAGTTTTATGGTAAAAAAATTAAACCGGATTATTGCATATTCCGGGATTAATTGTCCAAACCCGGGATCTATCAAATAACACAACTAAAGTCTCCCTTTTAGGGCTCTGCCTGCCGGCAAGTCAGGGATGTCCGTAGTACAGAGGTGTCAGAAAACACCTATTACATTCAGCCTTTTCCTTTATCCTTATTACCAGCACCCTCAACTACCCTTTTCCTCTGTAGCAGAGTTGGATGCGAATAATGAAAGAAAACATAAGCCGGGTGAGGGGTTAGATTGCTCAGGTTTTTTACCGAAAGTTTTATCAATGAGTTGATCAGTTTCTCTCCCAGACTATATTGCCTGGCATAGTTGTCGGCCTGGTATTCGTATTTGCGTGATTGGATATTTGAGAAGATTCCGGTGATAAACGAAATGGGGGAGAAGAGCAAACCAAAAGCAACAAGCCCCATATAAAAGCTAGCTTCCCCGGCACCAATGGCTTGCGATAAAACCGGCAAGCCAATAGCCAGCGACAATAAAAAGATCATCAGGCCACTTTGAACAATCGACATCACCATACCCTTTGGAACATGCTTCTTTTTATAGTGGCCGACTTCGTGTGCCAGCACAGCCACAATCTCTTCTGTTTCTAAATCATTGATGAGTGTATCGTAAAGTACAATTCGCTTCTTCGGCCCGAGACCGCTGAAATATGCATTGGCTTTTGTGCTTCGTTTTGAACCATCAATCACAAAAACATTGTCGAGCTTAAAACCGGCATTTTGTGAAAACGCATCAATTGCCGTTCTTAGTTCGCCTTCTTCCAAAGGTGTTTGCTTATTGAACAGCGGTACAATCAGCCGGGTATAAAACATGGCCATGAATATCATGAAAAAGCTCATCCCGCCAAGGACAATAACCCAAAACCAATTCCCTGTTGACAGCCAGGCCCAGAGGATGAACATCAATATCCCACCACCCAGCACAATGCTCAGCAAATAACCTTTAAGTTTGTCGGTAATAAAAGTGAGGGGAGTGGTTTTGTTGAAGCCAAATTTTTCCTCAATTATGAAAGTGCCATACACCTGGAAGGGCAATGAAATCAAATCAAAAGCAAGCCCCAGTATGCCAAAGAAAAGAAGGGTTTGTAAATAAATGTTTTCTGAAATACTTCTTACCCATTGATCCATAAAGCCAAAACCGCCACCAAACAGCATGGCTAAAATGAGTATCAATGAAAAGGTGCTGGTCACGAGGGAGAACCTTGAGTTCACTTTTTCGTATTGCTGCGATTTGGCATATTTCTCAGCATCGTAAATACCTTCTAATTCTTCAGGTAGTGTTTCTTTCATGCTCTTTGAATTTAGGTAATCGAGTATCTTTTCAAAAATGAAATCAAAAAGTACAATTGCGATGATGATCCAGAATATTGTTGTTGCCATTTTTAAGTCTGATGTTTAAAATCTAAAGTTTAAAGTCTGATGTTTGAAGTCCGG
>JAUXBM010000169.1 GCA_030619415.1 Chlorobiota bacterium | reverse complement strand
AGTGTAACAATCGGGCAAGACAAAGGAACAGCCGAAGCAATCGAAGCAATGGGAGCCACACATATCGAAACCGATCACGGCGATGTTGTTTTCGATGAAGAAAAACTGGTATTTACAACACCATGTTATATGCTTGATGCAACAATTTTAGATATTGACGATGGCACAACGAATGTGGTGAAGAGTATGATGGAAAGACTATAATAGTCAGTATGATAAAAAAATTTCACGCAAAGACGCAGCGATGCAAAGATTTTTATCGGAATCCTTTGCTTTGCGCCTTTGCGTGAACATCTCCGGAAGAAACTGTAATCCTTCTTCACCAATAACTAATGACCAATCACAAATCACCAATGACAAAAAATAAAATCACCTCCCTCTTCAACATAAAATACCCTATCATTCAGGGTGGAATGATTTGGTGCAGTGGATGGGAATTGGCATCTGCGGTGAGTAACTCAGGCGGACTGGGTTTGATAGGTTCCGGTTCCATGTATCCTGAAATACTTGAGGAGCATATCCAAAAATGCAAAAAAGCCACCAACAAACCTTTCGGAGTAAACGTTCCACTTCTCTATCCTCAAACGGATGAACTTATGGAAATCATCATTAGGGAAGGTGTAAAGATTGTATTTACATCAGCAGGCAATCCTAAAAAATACACGGCGCTTTTAAAAGATCATGGCATTGTTGTGGCACATGTCATCGCCAATAAAAAGTTTGCTCAAAAAGCCGTTGAAGCTGGGGTGGATGCAATTGTCTCCGAAGGATTTGAGGCTGGTGGTCACAATGGTTTTGAGGAAACAACAACAATGGTTTTAACACCTATGATCAGGGAAATTGTAGATATTCCAATAATTGCTGCCGGTGGAATAGGATCGGGAAAATCGATGTTTGCGGCAATGGCATTGGGCGCAGATGGCGTTCAGATTGGAAGCCGTTTTGCTGCTTCAATTGAAGCTTCCGGTCACCGGAATTTCAAAAATGCAATCGCTTCAGCACAAGAGGGGGATACAAGCTTAACCCTAAAAAAAATCGTCCCCGTACGATTGATTAAAAATGAGTTCTATAACAGGGTAAAACTTGCAGAAGATACCGGAGCCAGTGAAGACGATCTCCGCGAATTGCTGGGAAAGGGCCGGGCAAAAATGGGTATGTATGAAGGCGACCTCAACGAAGGGGAGTTGGAAATCGGCCAGGTTTCGGGTATGATTGATGACATTTTACCGGTTTCTGAAATCATGGAAAATATTATTTTAGAATTCAACGAAACGGCTAAGAGAATGAAAGAAATAGTTATTTAGATGTCAACGGGAGATTTGCAAATATTTTTCTAAATTTGTTCGCAACAGATAAAAAACCAAACTCTTACAAACCAATAAATTATGAATTTCGAATTTACCGAAGAACAGTTGATGATTCAGCAAGCTGCCCGTGATTATGCGCAGCGTGAATTGATTCAGGATGTTTTAGAGAGGGATGAAAAATGCATTTTCCCAACTCAGCATGTTAAAAATCTTGCCGAATTGGGGTTCATGGGAATGATGGTTGATCCTGAGTACGACGGGGCAGGAATGGATACAGTATCCTACATTTTAGCAATGGAAGAGTTCTCTAAAATAGATGCCTCTACAAGCGTTATTATCTCCGTAAATAACTCGTTGGTGTGCTACGGTTTGCAAAAATTCGGCACTGATGAACAAAAACAAAAATACCTTAAACCTTTGGCAAGAGGAGATTATATTGGTGCTTTTTTATTGTCGGAACCTGAAGCCGGTTCAGATGCCACTTCCCAGCATACAAAAGCCGAAGACAAAGGAGATCATTACCTTCTGAATGGAACAAAGAATTGGATAACCAATGCAAATTCAGCCACAGTATATCTTGTTATCGCGCAGACTCACCCCGAAAAGAAACACCGTGGGATCAACGCGTTTATCGTTGAAAAGGATTCACCCGGAATAAGTTTAGGACCACATGAAGACAAAATGGGTATGCGCAGTTCCGATACCCACTCGGTGATGTTTAGTGATGTGAAAGTCCCAAAGGAAAACCGTATTGGGGAAGGTGGTTTCGGCTTTAAATTTGCGATGGCAGCACTCGAAGCAGGCAGAATTGGTATTGCCGCACAAGCCCTGGGGCTTGCATCAGGCGCACTTGAAAGATCGATTGCCTATGCTAAAGAAAGGAAAGCCTTCGGAACAGAAATAGCCAATCATCAGGCCATTGCTTTCAAGCTGGCTGATATGGATTTGAAAGTAGAAAACGCACGCAATCTTTGTTTGAAAGCTGCCTGGTTGAAGGATAACGGAAAAGATTTCAGAAAAGCCAGTGCCTACGCAAAACTCTATTGTGCAGATATTGCCATGGAGGTTACCACCGAAGCAGTTCAAATTCATGGTGGGTACGGTTATGTTAAAGAATACCACGTCGAACGCCTGATGCGGGAAGCAAAACTAACCCAGATTTACGAGGGAACCAGTGAAGTTCAGAAGATCGTAATATCAAGAAAGATATTAAGGGATTAGGGAATTTACCTTAATTTTGGGGTTCTTCTTAAATTTAAAAATAACAAACAAAAATATTCATGAAAATTCTTGTTTTAATTAGCAATGTACCTGATACGACCACAAAAATCAGGTTTACCGGTGACAACACTGCATTCGATAATGCTGGAGTACAATGGATTATCAATCCATGGGATGAACTTGCGCTAACGCGTGCTGTTGAGCTAAAAGAGGCCGGTTCGGTAGAAAAAATTACCGTTGCCAATGTTGGCTCAAAGCTTACTGAAGCAACACTCCGCAAAGCCCTGGCCGTGGGTGCAGATGATGCCATTCGAATTGATTCCGACCCGAAAGATGCTTATTTCGTGGCAAAACAACTGGCTGCAGTTTCAGGGGAATATGACATTATCCTGGCAGGAATCGAAGCTTCAGATTACAATGGTTCTGCCGTGGGTGGGATGCTTGCAGAATTGCTCGGTTATAATTCTGTATCTGCTGTGTCGGGCCTCAACATCGAGAAAGGAACGGCAACAGTCAACCGGGAAATTGATGGAGGATCACAAGTTTTAACAATTGCTGTCCCGGTTGTATTGATCGTTCAGAAAGGAATTACCAAAGAGCCACGAATTCCGGCCATGCGAGGCATTATGATGGCACGTAAAAAACCGCTAAACGTTGTTCCTCCGATTGAAGCAGATGAAAAAACGGTATTCGTCAATTACGAATTGCCATCGCCAAAAGCAGCCTGTAAAATGGTGGATGAGGATAATGCAAAAGAACTGATTGCTATGTTGCATGAAGAGGCGAAAGTGTTGTAATGTTCGATGGTTCGATTGTTCAACTGTTCTATTGTTCAACTGTTCTATTGTTAAACTGTTCGATTGTTAAACTGAAATCGGAAAAAATTATAAAAAATGGAAAAGAATTATTTAAAAGACTTTTAATAGAATAATTAAAGAAAAATAATAAGATATGTCAGTATTAGTATATACAGAGAATTGGGATGGAAAATTTAAAAAGTTAAGCTTCGAATTGGTTTCCTACGCAGCAGCTATTGCAAAAGAGATGGGCGGAACTGTAACCGCATTATCAATCGGTAATGTTGATGAAGAGGAATTGAGTAAACTTGGAAATTACGGTGCATCAAAGATTTTGAATGTGGCTGATGACCGCTTCTCTTCTTTGGATAATAAAGCCCTGTCAAAAGCCATCGCTGCCGCCGCAAAATCAGAAAGCGCTAAAGTTATCATATTGGCTCATAACAATTTAGGAAAAGCACTTGCCCCTCGCTTGGCAGTTAAACTGGATGCCGGATTGGTGTCGGGTGTTACCGCACTACCTTCAGGCTTTGATCCGTTTGTAGTTCAGAAAAAAGCTTTTACAGGTAAAGCATTTGCCAATGTTCAGGTAAATGCAGATGTGAAAGTGCTGACTTTCTCGCAAAATTCATACAAATTGGTTGAAACTGACAATGCTGCTGTTGTAGAAAGTTTTGATCCGGGCGTATCAGATGGAGACTTTGCAACGGCTGTAAAAGAAACCAATAAGGTTACCGGGAAAGTCCTCCTTACCGATGCAGAAATAGTTATCTCAGGTGGACGTGGAATGAAGGGTGGTGAGAACTGGGGCGGACTCGAAGAACTCGCTGACTTGTTGGGAGCTGGGTTAGCCTGCTCACGACCCGTTTCTGACGAAGGCTGGCGCGGACACAGCGAACATGTTGGCCAAACCGGAAAAATTATTGCTCCAAACCTTTATTTTGCATTTGGAATTTCAGGTGCCATCCAGCACCTGGGTGGGGTTAGTTCATCCAAAGTAATTGTAGCAATTAATAAAGACCCTGAAGCGCCTATTTTTGAAGCTGCCGATTATGGAGTTGTTGGGGATGTATTTAAAGTGATCCCTCAATTAATTGAAGGTGTGAAAGAAATGTAAAATAAACCGCTACCAATAACCAATGATGAATCCCGGCACGCAATTGCCGGGATTTTTT
>JAUXBM010000059.1 GCA_030619415.1 Chlorobiota bacterium | reverse complement strand
GATGTTGTCATTTTGAATTTTTCTCGTGTCGCCATTTTTAGTCTATTTTTGTATCTTATTTTTTTACTAAAAGTGGTCAACGTATTTCAGGCATTGACAAAACCCGAGACCCGAGACTCGAAACTCACCCCTCCAACCCCTTCGCCTTATTCCAGTACACATCCATTTCATCCAACGACATCGCCTCAATACTTTTGCCATCTTTGGCCGATTCGGTCTCGATAAACTGAAAACGGCGGATGAATTTTTTATTTGTGCGCTCTAAAGCATCCTCCGGATTAACCCCAATATACCGGGAATAGTTGACCAGGGCAAACAAAAGGTCACCCAGTTCATCTTCCATTTTTTCCTTGCTGCCCCCGGTTTCCACCTCGTGCTTCAGTTCATTCATTTCTTCCAATACCTTGTCCCAAACCTGCTGGCTGTATTCCCATTCAAAGCCAACGCCTTTCACTTTTTCCTGGATGCGATACGCTTTTACAAGTGGTGGCATTGATTGGGGAACACCTTCGAGCACCGATTTTTTGCCTTCTTTGAGCTTTAGTTTTTCCCAGTTATTTTTTACCTCTTCCGGACTGCTAACTTCAACATCTCCATAAATATGCGGATGGCGGAAAATCAGCTTTTCGGAAATTCCATCCAACACATCCTTCATATCAAAATCGTTGGTTTCTGATCCAATCTTTGCATAAAACACCAGGTGAAGCATCAAATCACCCAACTCCTTTTTTACTTCGTTAAGATCACCCTCCAAAATAGCATCCGAAAGTTCATAGACTTCTTCTATGGTTAAATGCCTGAGGCTCTCAAGTGTTTGTTCCTTGTCCCACGGGCAACCTTTTCGCAGGTCGTCCATTATATTTAGCAGCCTTTCAAAAGCTACTGTTTTTTCCTTTATTCTATGATTAGACATCCGGTTTTTATTATTCATCATTTCGTGGTTGAACCAGCGATTCTCCTAAATTTGTGCGAAGATACTAAGTTGTCTTGACAAAGAATCGGATCATAAAATATTTGCTCTGCCTAACGGTGCTCTTCTCCTTTTTGAATGTAGCATCAGGACAATCCCGAAAGTCGTACAGCAAACACAACCTGATGGCTGAATTGAAAATGCAATACGGTTTCCTGATGAGCCATCACCTGGAACTCGATATTTTTCAATCACATTTTCCGGCTTTTGAGTTTAGTATTCAAAAAGCAACCTGGGGTAAGCAAATGTGGGAGTCAATGTATGGTTACCCGATTGTTGGAATTGCTTTTTGGTATTCGCCCATTGGCGGATTCGACGAGCTTGGATCTGCCTATGCGGTTTATCCTTTTATCAATTTTCCGTTGGTTCAGGATGAAAAGCAAAGTTTTAATTTCAGGCTGGGATTGGGTTTGGGATATCTTATCAACAACTTTGACCGACTTGAAAACTACAAGAATTTCGCGATCGGTTCGAGCCTGAATGTTGCGGGCAGCCTCTATTTCGAATATCGAAGAAAATTCGGCGATATTGTTACATTTTCAGGTGGATTGGGCCTCACTCATTTCTCGAACGGGTCGATGAAAACGCCAAATTATGGATTAAATATCATAACTGCTACTGTCGGTTTTTCGGCTTACCTCAAACGACCAAATCCGCAATTAAGCAAGAAACTCCGGCCCGAATTGTACACTTATGAGTTCGACGGAAGAAAAACACTCGATTTTGATGTGGGCTTTGCACTGGGTATAAAAGACATGAGCCAACAACTTGGGCAGCGTTTTATGGTTTACTGTATTTATACAAATTTATTTTTTCAGGTTTCTTACAAAAGCAAATTTGGTATGGGCCTGGACCTGACATATGACAACTCTGATAAATATATAATTGAATGGCAAGGTAGTCATGTGGACAATACCATCCAGCTTTTTAAACCAGGCATAAGCGCTGCTTACCAGCTTGTTTTTGGCCGTTTGTCGTTCGTTTTTAATTTTGGGGTTTATTTGGCGGGACTTGAGAGAAGTGAAGGCGATTTGTATCAACGGCTAACATTCAGGTATTTATTTACCGACAATATATTTGCAAATATTGCCTTGAATTCAAATTGGGGCAAAGCAGAATACATTGGGTTTGGCATTGGATACCAGTTGAATTTTATTTACAAACGCACCGTAAAACATTCATATTAAAGATAATAGGGATTGAAATAAAAAGAGAACGTGTTGCATGATTTATAAAACAAAATATTCTTCATTTATTTTACTTCAAATAGTGGTTTTGCTGCTTGTGCTGATGACTTTTTTCTCTTGTCAGAAAAGCTCTGTGGTGGATTGTTTTACAAGCACCGGTGATATTTCAAAGGAGGAAAGGGAAATCGGCTATTTTCATAGCATCGAACTTTACGATAATATTAATCTTATTCTTAAGCAGTCGGGTCAACACAAACTTGTATTGGAAGCAGGCGGGAATTTGATGAAAAAGATCATCACTGAGATTACATCCGACAGTGTGTTGGTTATTCGAAATGATAACAGTTGTAACTGGGTAAGGAGCTATGATAAGCCAATAAACGTTTACCTTGATTTTATACGAATGGATAATTTAGAATACCGATCGATAGGCCATGTTACCAACCGGGATACAATTCGGCTGGATAGCCTGAAAATAAATGTTTGGGAAGGTGCGGGGAAAATTGACCTTACACTTCAAACAGAAATGTGCTGGGTAAATCTGCATTATGGCACTGCAGATATTGTGTTAAGAGGAATTAGTAAGATAAATTTTTATTACCAATTGGGTGCCGGAAAAATTGATGTCCGTGAATTTGAGTCAGGTCATATTTATATGAGAAATTGGGGAAGTAACAATATGTATATCTGGGCAACCACCCTTTTAAATGTGGAGATAAAAGGATTGGGAAATGTATATTACAAGGGAAATCCAACTATAAATTCCAATCTTATCGGAGAAGGTAAATTAATCCGCATTTCAAATTAGATATTTTCAAAAACTCACAGGATGATTGATCAGCCACAAATTAAGTTGATTGAAATACTAAATTTGCAGCAGCCTTAAAATGATGAAACAGTTTCTTTCTCTTTTCAGACAACTTATTTTCTGGATGCTATTTTTTGCTGTACAGAGGGCTATATTCTTTTCCTATTATTATCAGCAATTAAAAGTTGAGGAAATTCGTTTCGGAGAGGTATTAAGCACTTTTTACTTTGCGCTGAAGCTGGATTTATCAACAACATCATATATTCTGATTCTTCCATTTTTACTGCTGGTAATTCAAAGCTTTGGAAAAGTTAACTGGGCAAATATTCTCAATAAAATCTATACCGTATTTGTTTTATTGGTTTACATCATAATCAGCGTGGCTGAACTAGGGCTGTACAAGGAGTGGAAAACAAAACTTACCTATAAGGCGTTGGTTTATCTTCAACATCCTGGTGAAATAGTAAAATCAGTTCCAAACTGGGATCTTGTATTTTTTTTCATGCTCATCCTCTTACAGATTGTCATCTTCTTTTTGACCTATCAGAAGTATTTTTACCGCCCACCAAATTATAACCTGAAAGAAAAAATCACAGGCAAGATCTTGTTTATGATATTGGTTCCGGGACTTTTGGTTTTGAGTCTTAGGGGTGGTTTTGGTCAGATTCCTATTACGGTTAGTCGAAGCTATTTTTCAAAACATGATATTTTAAATCAGGTCGCAGTTAATTCAGGTTACAATATTGCTTTCAATATTATCGATTATTACCAGATTGAGGAAAAGAATATTTTTCATTTTATGCCGGAATATGAGGCGCTTGGCATTGTTCGGAAGATACATGAAACTGAAAAAGATACAACCATTCGTATCCTCAACCGAGAAAGGCCTAATATTGTTATTATCCTTCTCGAGAGCTGGTCTGGTGACCTTATCGAATCATTGGGTGGTTCACCCGGAATCACACCACAATTTCATGAGCTGGAAAAAGAGGGTCTGCTTTTTACTGAATTTTATTCAACCGGAAACAGGTCACAACAAGCGTTGGCAAGCCTCTTGTCAGGCCTTCCGGCATTACCGCTAACCACACTGACAGACCATCCCGGTAAATATGAAGCATTGCCAAGTTTAATAAAAACATTGAAAGATGAAGGTTATTATTCTTCCTTTTTCTTTGGAGGTGATTTGACTTATGGCAACATCAAATCGTATCTGATTTATAATCAATTTGACCGCCTGGTTGAAGAAACTGATTTTGATAACAGTGCCGTCAAAGGGAAATTGGGTGTTCATGACGAAGGATTATTTGAGAAAATGCTGGAAGAAATAGGAGATCAGCCTGAACCTTTTTTTACTGCTGCATTAACACTCAGCTCACATTCGCCTTATGACCAGCCTGGTGAGCGGCCCATTGATTGGATTGATCTTGAAAATAAATATGTGAATTCAGCATGGTACACAGATAAATACTTGGGAGATTTTTTTAGGAGCGTAAAAGAAAAACCGTGGTATGATAATACCTTGTTCATTGTGCTTTCAGACCATTCGCACCCGTCTTATAACAATTACCAGTGGTGGAGTTTCAGGTTCCGGCATATCCCGCTTCTGTTTTTTGGTGGTGCTTTGGACAAACAATATGTGAATGTAAAAAGTAATCACCTGTCATCAAACATGGATTTAACAAGCACAATTCTCAAACAGTTAAACCTGGATGACGAACAGTTTTTCTGGAGTAAGAACATGTTCAATCCGTATTCACCTCAATTTGCTTACCTCGAAATAAATGATGGATTTGGCTGGAAACGGCCGGAAATGTTCCTTGAGTATACGGTGGTTGTACCAATGGTTTTACATACCGATGTCCCACGAAGAAAGATGGATTCTTTCCGCAAGGAAGGAGAGGCGTATATCCAGGTTTTGTTCAGGGAATTCCTGGAATATTGATTGGTCCTGGTTTCCTCATTGGGACCCCCATCTAGCAAAATAAAAACAAATCAGTAGCTTATTGGATGACCGGTTAACCAGAAATAGTAGGTGGCTAATTGTAATAAAAATAATCCAGTAACAGCTGCATACCTGTAATTCGATTTATACAACCATCCGCCAAAAATCATTGTGATAGGGAAGATAACAATAATAAAGCGTTGCATCGACATTACCGAACCTGAAGTTAGCGGTAACAGCAGATTGATCCAGATCAGCATATTCAAACTCAGTGGAAATTTCTTCCATGAAAATGCGGCAACCAATATGATAAAGATTGTGTAGACAGAATTGAATTGAATGGCTGGATCGCCTTGCCGGAAAAAAGACAATAACGGAAACATGAAATCCCTGTACCATCCCTGTTGTGCTATACTGAAGGCAAAAAATTCATTGGTCATGTACTGTTGGTAAAACCCATAAATCACAAAAACAACCGGTCCGGTAAGAAAATAAAGTGAGTGATTTATGTTCCGCTTGTTAAAAATACCTTTCCAGTCAAATTTGTATTTCTTCAGTAAATTTTCATTTTCCAGCATAAACAGGTAAAGTGGCATAATAAGTATGATTCCATTTGGCCTGATTAAGGTAAGCGGAATTAACACAAGCGACATTATTAAGTATTTCTTTTTAAAAACAGCAAGGAAGCTACTGATCATCATGAAAAAGAACAGGGCTTCAGTGTAAAACATGGAGAAATAGAAATGGAAGGGAAGTGTCATGAGCACTATAGTATAAAACAACGCTTTTTCTTTATCATTCAGGTAAACCTTCAGAAAGAGGTAAAATGCAATAAACCCCAAAACAGAGGATAAAACCGATACAAGCAGAAAAGCGATATTCAGGTCAATTCCCGGTATTTTGCTAAACAGCCGGACTGTTAAAGGGTAAGCCGGAAAAAACGCCCATACACTTTGTTTGAAATCTTTCCCGTCGTGGTAACCAAGATCATCTTTATTTTCAATCTTCGGATAACCATTTATGGCAATCTTAGTGTACCAGTATGCATCATTTTTCTTCAGGGTACTGATGAACCCTTCGTAATCAGGTTTAAATCCCCGATTGTCTGAATACTGGTAAACAACAATCGCAAATCCAAAATAGAAAAGCTTGATTAACAAGGCTGCGATAATGATAATCAGAATTTGCTTTTTCACAGGTTAGTGTAATTAAGACCCAAGACCTAAGACCCAAGTCCCAAGACTCGAAACCCGAGACTCCAACCCCGAGACTCTAATATGCCCTGGCAAACACAACTCTCTGTTTTGATGGGGCTCCCGAAAAAATACATTTACCCTCTTCCTGTTTGCCATCAATTGGGATAAGCCTGATGCTTGCTTTGGTTTCATCTTTAATCTTTACTTCAGTTTCAGGAGTCTCATCCCAGTGAGCCAAGACAAAACCACCTTTTTCGACACGGTCCTTGAATTCGTCCCAGGTATCTGCATAAAATGTATTTTCATCTCTGAATGCAAGGGCTTTCTGATAGATGTTGTCCTGGATTTTTACCAACAAATGATCTATTTTCTCAGCGATATCAGCCATTTGCAGTACTTCTTTTTCCAGGGTATCCCGTCTTGCTATTTCGATGGTGCCATTTTCAAGGTCACGGGGTCCAATTGCCAGGCGTATCGGAACACCTTTTAACTCCCACTCAGCAAATTTATACCCGGGTTTGTAAGTATCGCGGTCATCAAATTTTACCGAAATATTTTTTGTTTTTAATTCCTTGGTAATTCCATCAACTTTTTCCCTGATTGCTTCAAGTTGTTCAGGTTTTCTGTAAATGGGTACAATGACCACCTGAATAGGCGCAAGTTTGGGAGGTAAAACCAGGCCGCTATCATCAGAATGTGCCATTACCAATGCCCCCATCAAACGTGTGGAAACGCCCCAGGAAGTGGCCCATACGTATTCCAGTTTGTTCTCTTTGGTAAGATATTTTACATCAAACGCTTTTGCGAAGTTTTGACCAAGAAAATGCGATGTGCCACATTGTAGCGCCTTTCCGTCCTGCATTAAAGCTTCTATACAATAGGTTTCATTAGCGCCGGCAAATCTTTCGTTGGGTGATTTGATCCCTTTTAGAACGGGAACTCCAATCCATTCTTCAGCAAATTTTCCATAAATATCTAAAATTAATTCGGCTTCCTTTATGGCTTCATCTTTTGTGCTATGTGCGGTATGGCCTTCCTGCCATAAAAATTCTGATGTCCTCAGGAACAACCTTGTTCTCATTTCCCATCGAACAACATTCGCCCATTGGTTAATGAGAAGTGGTAAATCGCGGTACGACTGAATCCATTTTCGGTAAGTATCCCATATAATGGCCTCAGAAGTTGGCCTTACGATCAACTCTTCTTCCAGTTTAGCATCTTCATCTACAATCACACCACCTTTGCCGTCATTTTTTAATCGATAGTGTGTAACTACTGCACATTCTTTTGCAAATCCCTCAACATGTGACGCCTCTTTACTAAAGAACGATTTCGGTATGAAAAGTGGAAAATAGGCATTTTGGTGTCCTGTTTCCTTAAACATTGTGTCAAGAGCCGCCTGCATTTTTTCCCAAATGGCGTAACCATAAGGTTTTATTACCATCGATCCCCTTACTGCTGAATTTTCGGCCAGGTCGGCTTTAATAACAAGATCGTTGTACCATTGTGAATAATTCTCTTCTCGTGTTGTTAATTCTTTGGCCATTATTTTACTTTGGTATAATATTTGTAATTTTCAGGATGAGCAAAAATAGACAATGTTTAGTAACCAGCAATTACCCCAACAATGAATGCACAAAAAAAATATTTGCAATGGATAATCTACCTGATCGTAGTTAGTTTCCTTGTGTCGTGTTCCGCTGTTTCCGATCTCCCCCAGGATGATGTTTATTATACCAAGAAAACAGCAAATTCAGGAGAATACAATTGGGATGATTTCCAAAAAAGCGCACAAAACTATTCGACCGGGAAAAATACCAAAGGAAATGATACACCACAATCAGGAACGGAAAATGTGGGTAGCGATTATCCAGGAGGAATTGCAGCTGCTGCTACCAGCAATGATATAGCAACTACGGTTGAAGGAACAGATGCCGATGGAGACAATCAATTCATTGATGAATATTATAATGATACTTACGAGAGCAGGATAAACCGGTTTGGAGAAGATTCGGAAAATACTGATTTCGATTATTATGATGGATACAATACCAATTCCGGATGCAACTGTGGAAGTTCAAACTGGACTGTCGGATTGGGTTTTGGAATGGGATATGGTATGTCGATGGGATATGGCTATCCCAGTTACGGTTACGGTTATCCCGGATATGGCATGTACGATCCCTTTTATGGTGGCGGATACGGGGCCGGTTACAATGCGGGCTACATGAATGGTTATATGAATGGATATTACGGCGGTGGTTATGGCGGATACGGCGGTGGCTATGGTTACGGTGGTGGTTATGGCGGTTACGGTGGTTACGGCGGCTATTATGGTGGTGGCGGAGGCTATTATCCTGAGTATGCCGGCTCATCAGTTTATAACGGACACAGGGGTTCGGGAACCGGTGGAACAACTGTGCCAAAAGCACGGGGTGGTGCAGGGTCAGGAGATCATAAATCCAATGATACTTATGTGGTTGGTAGCGGAAGAACAGTAAATGGCAGCGGCGGTGGAAGTACAGGAAATTCTACTGT
>JAUXBM010000012.1 GCA_030619415.1 Chlorobiota bacterium | reverse complement strand
TTCATAAAAATGGATAGGCGGTTCTTCACACCAACAATCATAAAAAGATGAACAAAAGACCACAAAGCCCAGGCAAAGAAACCGTGCAGTTTACCAAATGGCAGATCAGCCACAGCGAGGTTTCGCCCGATGGTAGCCATTGAACCTTTGTCGGTATATTCAAATTCTTCTTGCATCGCAGTCGATTTTAGTTTGATTAAGTTGCTTCCTAAAAGCTTGGCTTGCTGAATGGCCACCTGTGCCACCTGTGGATGCCCGTTTGGATACTTCGGGGTTTCCATCAGGCACAAATCACCCAATGCAAAAATGTCAGTATAGTCGGTCACCGCGTTAAAACGGTCAACACGAATGCGGTTTCCGCGGTCAAAGTTTTCGGCAGAAAAGCCTGCAATTGCATTGGCTTTGATACCGGCAGCCCAAATAACGGTTTTTGAGGGGACAATACTTCCATCAGATAATTGCAGACATGAACCGTTAAAATCAATGACCCTTGTATTAAGGCAAACCTCAACGCCAAGTTTTGTCAGGTAATCCATAGCTTTTTTTGATGACCCGGATGACATGACCCCCAATAATTTTGACGAGGCTTCGTAAATAACAATCCTCATTTTCGACAAATCCAGTTCGGGATAATCCTTGGAGAAAATGTATTTTTTCATTTCTGCCAAAGCACCGGCCAGTTCCACACCGGTTGGACCGCCACCAACCAAAATAATATTCAGGTATTCACCTATTTTTTGTTTGTCAGTCTCAAGTAAAGCCATTTCAAAATTTTCGAGAATGGTATTGCGGATTAAAATGGCATCGGAGGCTGTCTTCATGGAAAGCGCATGCCGCTCAATATTTTCCTGGCCGAAAAAATTCGTATTTGCACCCATGGCCAGTACGAGGTAATCATATTTCAAAAAGCCAACACTGGTTGATATTTCCTTTTCATCAGCATGTATCTCGAAAACTTCTGCAATCCGGAAATGAATTTGTTTTTCTTTTTGAAGGATTTTCCTGACTGGAAATGAAATGGCACTTGGCTCCAAACCTGCTGTTGCAACCTGGTAAAGCAAGGGTTGAAACTGGTGAAAATTATTTTTATCGATCATGATAATCTGAAAACCCTTCCGGATTATTTTGCGTAAAAGTTTAAGGTCCGCAAAACCACCTCCGACGATCACAACTCTTTTTTTGTCGGTTTCGGGGATGTTTGGGATGTAGTGTTTTTGATTCACAACTTCGGATATTTATGTTTTGATTGTATGAAAAAAAAACTCACGGGGCGAGTGCCCTGTGAGTTTGGAGAGATTTCCTCTATATGTTGATGTCAACCCAGTCATGTAAATCCTGATTCTTATTCTGGTTTAATATAAGTGAGTTGCAAGTTTTCATGATTTCTATTAATAGACGATCACTTTTTTAGCAATTGTACCGGAACCTCCTATGGTAATGCGGATAAAATAAATGCCGCCCGGTAAATCACGAACATTCCATGAAGCGCTGAATTGTCCTTCAGGCAACTGGCGGTTCAAAATCGTTTGTACCCTTCTCCCGGTAAAGTCAACAGCTTCTATCGAAACATTCGCTGCTCTTTCAATACCAATATTAATTGTAGCATTTTCGCTGGCAGGGTTTGGATAAATGGCTACGTCTGCCTCATTGAGTGCACTAAAATCATTTAGCCCGGTAACCTGGAAATCTAGCTGGGCTTCGACTGCAAATACGGGTGCAAGTTGGTCAGGTTGTTCGGGAAGGTATGGGATTCCATCTCCATCCGAATCATTTCCGGTTTCACCTGAGGGATCAAATTCGGCAAGTTGCATTACATTGGCTACTTTCTTAAAGAAGCGGGTGTAGATAGTTGCGGCTTCTGTGTGTCCACCCACGAGGGCAGCTTCACGAAGTCCTCCTGCAATTACAGCAAAGTTGAATGGAGTGTATGTAGCCATGTCATTTCCAAATTCTGTCTTAAAGGCCATAAGACCTGCTTCATAATAGTTGTCAATTAAAAACGCATATGCATCATTGGCGGCATCCAGGTAGTCGGTATTGCCGGTGAGCGAATAGGCAGCGTATAAACCACGTGCAGCGGCAGCTTGTGAAACGGCCGTTTTGGCACTATTGTCAGCTCCCTGGTTGAGTGTATAGCCATTGTAAAATCCGCCGGAAGGATCCTTTAATGAAGCAATAAGAAATGAAGCCTGTGCATTAACTGCATCAAGTATCATTTGTTCCAGCGGTGTATTTGTAAACTCCTCTTTCATAATTGCCAGCACCATGGTGATATAGCCGGCATTAACCGTGCTGATCTCATTACCCGGCTGGGGAGCACCGCCTGATAAACCTGATGTATTAACGAATGTTCCGTTAGCCATATCAAAATGCATGGCCATCAGGTTCATAAAAATCACTTTACTGGTTCCCATCATCAAGTCAAACGGGCCGGGCATTCCGGTTTGCGACATGGGTGCAGGAAAAGGGTCGCCATCAAATACAGTATGAAAAGCCCAGTGGGCTTCATCACTGTTGTTGTCAGGATCCATCATGTTTTTAAAGCTGACTGTTCCCCAGAGATAAGATAACTGGTCGAACAAGTCGCTCGATGCATCTGTAACCAAAAGGTCAGAAGCCTGAGGCGGTAAACCATCAGCAACCGAACTTTCGGTTACGGCAATACGATGTGGAAAATACATAATACCATTTGCAGGATCATAAGTGGCCGGATCGACCATACCCAGTTCATTTCCATCATACGCAAGGGAGTTGATTAAAAACAATGTTTTATTGATAGCCTCTGCCGTGAGTACCTGTCCGATAAATCCATCGGTATTGTCGCCACCATAATAGATGTTGTTGTTGGGATCAAAATGCGGACTGCCTGTTGAATCAGGTGAATTTGAACCGGTAGGGACAACTTCCTCTTCATCGCCATCGTGAAAAGTACCAAGCATATCCTGTGCCCAGAGGTATTGTTTCATTAAGGTTTGGCCCATCGCTCCTAAGTTGAGGGTCTTATCCATCAAACTCCTGTCCCACCGCAGCGAAGAAAAGTCCATCTGAAAATCATCAGCGACAGGCTGAGGAAGATGTGGATCGCCGCTTTCAAATTCGGCAAACTGAGGCCAGGGGTTCATGGGGGCCATTCCATTGGAAAGCATCGCAAAGTGCATGATGTTTTTCATCAGTTCGTCATCTTCGTTAAACCCGTTGGGAGTTCCTGTGAATGAGCCGTCAAAACCGGGAGGTTCCATCGCGGCCATTTGCATGATCATCGGCGCCCACATCATGTGTAAACCAATTCCTGAACGTGAAATTACTGTGCCCAATTGATACCGGGAATATTCATAATTTTCAATGCCTAAAGTGTACGAAACCGAATCGGGTGAATTGATAACCATCGGATCCAGTTCATCGAGATCGTAACCCAGTGCCTCTGCAAAAGGTTCTCCGCTTTCGTTAATTTCGTTTGCAAGCAACATCTGATCTCGCGTTGAAAAATTGTCAGTTGATGTAATTACTACCTGCGCTTCAAGTAAAGAGCCTGCGAGTAAGAACGTCCAAATAAGTGTAATTAATGTTTTCATTTTTCTGATTTTTAAATGAGTAATTTTTTTGATTTAACTATCTGTCGGGACAATTTTTACTCCTGACAAAGTTTTTAATAATATTTTTTAATATGCAGTTAATCTGCGTGTTAGATAAATACCGTTAACAAATTGGGATGAACAATTGAATGTCAGGAACCAATTCAAATGAAAAAAGCGCGACTGTTCATTGAAAACAGACAGCGCTTCTTACCAATTAAGAAGATAGGCAAGAGGAGGTTTATCCGGAATTAACTTTTGGCACTTTTGTTATTTAGCCATTTTATCAAGAATGGATTTTTTAAATTCTGGCAGGTCAATAACTTTCTCCTCTTCGCTTTGCTGATGAGCAATTGATTTCTCAATAATTATATTTTGCTTTTCGTAATTTGTACAGGCATCACACATCATTTTGTGCACTTTTAGCTGTAACTTCTTTTTTGTGCTGAGTTTAAAATGAAGTTTCTTCTCGATCAGTTCCGTCGCTTTCAAACACGACAAAAACAAAATATGCATGATCTTTTTCATGATTCTAATTCTCTCTGTTCCAATTATTCTCGATACAATCCCTCAACTGAAGTTTTGCCCTGTGCATAATCTGCCAGAAATTAGTAGGCGTAATGCTAAGCTCCTGACAAATTTCTTCACCTTTTTTACTCATCATGTATTTGAGTTTTACACAAGCATTCCACATTTCGGGTAGGTTGTCAATGCATTTGTGCAAGACAATCTGGAAATCGTTATCATCCAGTAAATGTTTTTCATCTTCGTGCCAATCCGTTGGTCTTTTTGATGAATTCCAATCGCCGTTTCCATCAAAGAAACTTGAAAACAATTGACTATCTAGTTTTACAGGCTGCTTAACTTTTGCCCGGTAATGGTCAATAATCTTGAAATTAAGTATAGAAAGCAGCCATGTTTTTGGTGAACTGTCACCCCTGAAGGAATCAAATTTTTCAAAGGCAGCCATAAAAGTATCCTGCACCAGGTCTTTCGCCAACTCAGTATTTGATACTTTGTGGATTGCCCAGCTTAGCATATCAGCAGCATACTTGTTTACCCAATCTTCAAGACTTTTTTCTTTCAAGTTTGTTGGCATTGTATTCACTTATCCTAAAAACTGTTTCAAAACCAATAACAACTGGCTGCTTTATATGAACTGGGACAATTTGGTCAGGCAATTTACAAATATATCCAATATTTGGGAGGGAGGCAATACCTTTCAATTATTCAATAATTATATGAAAAAAGCGTGTCTGTTTGCATAATACAACTCATTTTAAAATCAATACACCACAACACTCCTAATCGCTAATTGTAGCTGGTGATTATTTTTTTACTTTTGCTAAGCATCGATTTTCCCCAACCATAGAAATACTTGACAAGAAAAACCCATATCGGAATCATATTACTTGCTGCCGGGAATTCCTCGCGAATGGGACGTAACAAGCTGAAATATGTCCATCAGGGAAAAACAATACTTGAAAACGTTGTGAATGAAGCTTTAGACTCAATGGTTCAAAAAACCCTGGTGGTTTTGGGAGCATATGAAGAAGAAAACCGACAACTTATTTCATCTCGTAATGTAGAATCTGTTTTCAACAAAAATTGGCAAGATGGAATTGGTAACTCGATAAAGTTTGGATTAAAAGAAATAATCAAAAAAGAAGCTGAACTAAATGCAGTTATCATTTCCGTTTGCGATCAGCCTTATCTTACAAAAGAAGTGTTTGACGGTTTGATAAACACTTACAAGATAACAGGCAAAAAGATTATCGCATCGGTTTACAATAACTCATATGGGGTGCCGGTTCTTTACGACAAAATCCTTTTTAATGAGCTTTTAAATATTCCGGATGAACATGGAGCTAAAAGATATATTATTAAGAAGGCTAAAAAAGAAATGCTGGGATCAGTATCCTTCCCGAAAGGGGAGATTGATATTGATACGATTGAGGATTTACAAAAAATATACCCCGCTCTAAAGGACGTAGAAACTGAGAATTAGAAGAATAAATATTAGTTACCCTGTCCTTCAGGGCAGGGCTTAGCAAGAAAAATATGAAAGAAAAAAAATCCAACCCACGCCAAACCGGCTCTTTCAGCCGAAGAGGCTTCCTGAAAGGTGCAGGTATTACTGCTGCCGGAACGGTCATTGCCAGTTCAGGTGTACTAAGTCTTCACGGACAGGCACCGGATACCAACAAAACCCTTGGACCCGACACAATAACAATCAGCATGAAAGTGAATGGAAAGATGCGGAAACTTTCCATCGAACCACGAACCACCCTTGCCGATGCCCTGCGCATTAAATTGCAACTCACCGGTACAAAAGTGGGCTGCGACCGGGGATCCTGTTCAGCCTGTACCGTTTGGATCGATGATTTACCAACGCTGTCGTGCATGACACTGGCTGTAGAGGTTGGAAACCGTGAGGTGACTACCATCGAAGGTATTGCGAAAAATGGCAAACTTCATCCTGTACAGGAGGCTTTTATTGAACACGATGCCAGCCAGTGTGGATTTTGCACACCCGGCATGATCATGAGTACAGCACATCTTTTGGATGAAAATAGCAATCCGACTTTAGATGATATCAAATCTGCAACCCGCGGCAATTTTTGTCGTTGCGGAACCCACCCCAAAGTTTTTGTTGCAACCTTGGATGCTGCCGGTAAAATGTAAATAAATGATGATGGAAACAAAAAAGATAAAATTACCCCACGGTATTCCCGACTATAACCTCACTGAGATCGAACGGGAAATTCCAACAAACGAACCGCCGGCATGGCCTGTCAACAATGAACTGAAGGTAGTCGGAAAAAGAATAAACCGAACAGGGGCACTCGCCCAGGTTACAGGTACGGCTACATTTACAGCCGATGTCCTCCTATCGGGAATGCTTTATGGTAAAATGCTACGTGCCGAATTTCCACATGCAAAGATCACATCAATCGATCCTTCAGCGGCGGAAAATTATCCTGGTGTGTTCGCAGTCCATATTTTCGACAATATGATAGAGGGGGCAAACCCTAAAGATACTGAACAGCACGATTATCCCGAGGTAAAATATGCAGGGCAGCCGATTCTGGGAGTCGCAGCAATCAGCGATGAGGTAGCCGAAGAAGCGCTTCAACTAGTTAAAGTTGGGTATGAATACAAGGATTTTGTGGTTGACCTTGACGAGGCACGAAAAGAGGGTTCACCGGTTGTTTTTACAACTGATGTGGATCAGGAAGCTTCGGATGGTGGTGAGGAAATTGAAGAAGGCCTCAAATCACAGGGCAACGTGAGGGGCCCTTCGGAAGGTAGTTTTTATGGTGGGCCGAGAGGTGACCTTGAGAAAGGTTTCACGGAAGCAGATATCATCATCGAACGCACTTATCGTACGCAAGTCCAAACGCATGTTCCCATGGAGACCCACGGTGTCGTGGTAGATTACAACAAAGGGGATGTTACGGTATATGCTTCTACTCAATCTACCAAAGGGGTTAGAAATGATTTTGCCGATCATTTTGGTTTGCAAAAAAGCAAAGTGCGCGTTATTGCCGATTTTACCGGTGGAGGCTTTGGAGCCAAACATGGCTTGGGCAATTTTGGTGTGATGGCAGGTCATTTGTCCAAAAAATCGGGCAGGCCGGTGAAGTTGATGCTCGACAGGAAAGAAGAACACATCTCGGCAGGTAACCGCCCAAACTCAATTCAGTACATGAAATTAGGCGCCATACGTGATGGAACATTGTCAGCTTTAAGTTTGGTTTCATACGGTACAGCTGGTGTTGGATTGGGTGCAGGAGTTGGACACATTGCACAGGCCATGTACGAATGCCCCAATTTCAAAATGCAGCAGTACGATGTATTTACCAATGCCGGTCCGGGAGCCGCTTTCAGGGCACCGGGTAATGTGCAGGGCGCTTTTGCGCTGGAACAGATCATCGATGAACTGGCGGTAAAATTAAATATGGATCAACTGAGATTGAGGGATGTGATCGATAAAAGTACCATCCGTAAAGTGGAGAGACAGAGAGGTGCCAAATTATTCAACTGGTCAAAACCTGAAAAAGCCGGTAGCGATGAAGGAGTAATAAAAAAAGGTGTTGGTGTTGCACAGGCACACTGGCCACGTTTCATCAATCTTGATTCAACGGTTGAGATCAGGGTGATGCGCGATGGCGCTGTCGAAGTAAGGTCTGCCGTGCAGGATATTGGCACCGGAACAAAAACGATCCTCGCTCAGGTTGTGGCCGAAGAATTAGGACTCAATGTTGAAGATATCACCGTGTTGATTGGGGATACATTATTCCCCATCGGACCCTCTTCGGGCGGCAGTATTGTTACAGGATCAATTACCCCTCCGGCCAGAAATGCAGCTTATGAAATCAAATTGAAACTTCTTGATATTGCTGCAGGCAGACTTGAAACAGAAACCGAAAACATCATTACCAAAGATGGTTTCTTTATTATGAAAGACAATCCCGATAAAAAACTCCATTTTAAGGATGTTTTGAGCAGGATGCGTACGGAACAAATAACAGCCACAGCCAGCCGCTCAGACGATTACGGTGGATTCCTGAACGGAACCTGGCTCGGTTATGGCGAATTAGGATCTGTTCAATTTGCAGAGGTAACGGTGGATACTGAAACCGGTTTTATAAAAGTGGACCGGGTAGTTGCGGCACACAGTTGTGGCAGGCCGTTAAATATGGCTCAGATTGAAAGCCAGGTGAACGGAGGTATCATCCAGGGTGTGGCTTATGCTTTGTACGAAAACCGGGTGATGGACAAAGAAACTGGCCACCAGATGAATGCCAACATCGACTTTTACAAAATGCCTTATTCATTTGAAATTCCTGAGATCGAAATTGAAATGATCGAAGATTACGGTGCCCGCACTTCAACAGATGCAACGGGAATTGGCGAACCGGCCAATATCGCTACAGCGGCAGCCATCGCCAATGCAGTTTACAATGCCATCGGCATCAGGATTTATGATTTACCAATCACCCCTGCCAGGGTTTTGGCTGCGCTTAACAAAGTAAAAAAGAACAACGATGAATAAATTTAGTTTTTTCGAAGCCACATCGGTAGAGGAAGCGCTGGAGCAAGTTAACTCAACCGTTTCGGCAACGATCCAACCCAATGCTTCACCTGGTGCTTCGGTGCTCAAAGCCGGCGGAATTGATTTGCTCGACCTGATGAAAGAAGGCCTGTCGAAACCTGAAAAACTGGTGAGCATCAACAATATTCCACAACTGAAGGAAATTACTTTTGATGAAAAGAAAGGTTTGAGTTTGGGTGCCGGTATAACACTTGCTGAGATTTCCGCGAATGCGCGGATAAAGGCGGATTATTTTGCGTTGCACCAGGCAGCGTCTAAAGCGGCCACCCCACAAATCAGGAATATGGCCACCCTTGGAGGAAACCTGGCTCAGAGAACCCGTTGCTGGTATTTTCGATCAAAATACCACGAATGTTACCGTAAAGGTTCAAGCACCTGTTTTGCGCAAATTGGCGAAAACGAATACCACGCCATTCTCGTCAACGCCGATTGTGCCAGTGTGCATGCTTCTTCGCTCGCAACCGCAATTATGGCATTTGATGCGGCTATTGAAATTACCGGAAAGGAGGGTAAAGTGAAGATCGTTTCGATGAACGAATTTTTCGTTTCGCCGGATGTTGACAGAAAACGCGAAACCATTCTTGAAGCGGGCGAAATTATCACAGCAGTGATCCTTCCGAAAGTAAAGGAGAATATGAAGAGCCATTACATCAAAATGGGCGAACGCGAATCCAACGACTGGCCATTGGCTGAAGTGGCTGTCGTAGTTGAATTGAATGGTGAGAAATGTAAAAAAGCCAACATCGTGCTTGGTGCAGTTGCGCCTGTTCCATTGGTTTCAGAGTCTGCAATTGAAGCCATCAAAGGGCAAACCATCAATGAACAAACTGCCCGGGCTGCCAGTATAGCTGCAATGACCAATGCTACCCCGCTTTCGCAAAATGCATATAAAGTACCGATTTTTGAGACAATAATTAAACGCGCTTTATTAGCGCTGCTGTGAAACAACCTGGAGTGGGGGAGTGATGGAATACCGGAGTAGAATAAACTTCAATTCCCTGTTCCTACTCACCTACTGGCGCGAATCTTCCAGCCGGGCTGGTGCGTAAGCGCGACTTGTACCTTGGTGAATCCATGCAACAACCCTGATCAAAATGAATAAAACAGATTCAAATAAACCCACCATCTGCCGTTTCCTAAAAGCCAAAAACTCCTTTGGCATGTTGGAGGGTGGAGACAACCAATGGTTTGGTATTGAAGATCCAAATGCAACTTATTGGTGCAATAAAACCGCTGGAGCGATGGGATCTGATAATGGATTTGTTGGACCAAAAATATGTGTTGAAGGAAGGAAGTGTTATGAATCCCTGTGATAAAATCGATATATTTAAAAACTAAGTCTTAAATTTGAAAACGAATAGCAACATTTAAATTATCACGTCATGGCAAAAACTCAAAATGCAAAGAAAGCCGTTAAAAAAGAACCACAAAAAACGGCAAAAGAAAAAAGAGCAGAAAAGAGAGAAAAAAAAGCCAATAGGGGTTAGTTCTTTTTTGGTAGTCTGTATGAGATAAGTTTCAATTATTAAATTGGAATTTATTTCACTTTTGGTGCCCCTGCCGTTTCAATTTTCTTTTTCAGCGATGGCAGGTCGCTTCCAATAATCTTTAAAAGTTGTGTGTTCATTTCTGCAAATTGTTTCTCTGCAATTTCAAGGCTTGCCTTCATGGTTTGCGTGGGACCGTAAGTAATATTCCCCCTCCCGGGTCTTGCAGCCGAAAGCCTGTCGATAATGTTCAGCATGTTTTTTTCACCAATTTCATTTTTCGATTTGTTGCCGGACAGTTGTTCCTCAAGTGTGAATAATTGTTGGTTGATACTGTGTAATTCAGTACTTAATGCACCAGGGCTGAATGTTGACCGCCGCAAGGAAAGTTGTAATGCAACTGTTTCTTTCAATGCCTTTTTTAGATCGATGGAAGCTTCTGATACCTTATTTTGCAATGACTGTAGTTTGGCAATATAAGCTTTCGATTCTTCCGGTGAAGAGCCTTTTAAGATACCCGGTTTTAGTTGCTTTACTTCAAAGTCATTTGGTTGCGACAATTCGGTTATTTTTCCATCGATCTCTTTTGAGAGGCTGGCAGTGTATGTTCCGGGTGTGGCCAACATCATTCCGCCTGTGTCTTTTTTACCCGGTTTTTTTGCAACACTTGCATCAATCGGATTGGTTGGCGGATACTTCAAATCCCAGCTGATCCGGTGGAATCCTTTACCGGAAGACCCCAATATTCTCCTGACTACATTTCCATCACTGTTGTGAATAGTAATCCAGATACGGGGTTCTTCTTGCCTGCGTTCCTTTTCGATGGCCTCCCAGCCTGGAAAAGGCACATCCTCTTTTTCTTTGATCAGCTTCGCCTCTTCTTCCTTCCTGACTGCTTTTTTGGTCTTGTAACCTTCCGACAAATAATAGGTAATAACCGCACCATAAGGTGGATTGGCCGTGGTATAAAATGATGCTCCCTGTGCACTTTTTCCCATTTTCTGGAAGTAATGCCATGCATCGCGGGCCTTGAACAAAGTAGCCTCTTCTTTTAATTGACTTTCGGAAACATCACGTAAAAAGCTGTAATCGTCCAACACATAAAAACTGCGGCCAAAAGAAGCGCCGACCAGGTCGTTTTCACGGCGTTGAATGGCCAGGTCGCGGAATGAAATGGTGGGTACCCCACCTTTGAATTTAATCCATTTTTTGCCGCCGTCAATCGTAAAATAAATACCAAACTCAGTCGCCGTAAAAAGCAATTTTGGATTTATATGATCCTGAACAATCCGCCAAACCAATGTTTTCGCAGGCAAATTTCCTTTTATCGATTTCCAGCTTTTACCCATGTTTGTACTCATGAATAAGTAAGGATTCAGGTCGCCATATTTATGGTTATCAAGCGCTACATAAACTGTGTTTGCGTCAAAAAGGTCAGCTTTTATATCGTTTACAAAAGCTGTTGAAGGCACATCAGACAAACTGCCGACTTCAATTTTTCGCCATTTTCCTCCACCATCTTCAGTTACCTGGATGTATCCATCGTCGGTTCCGGCATAAATCAATCCTTCCTGCAAAGGTGATTCAGCCAGCGAAGTGATCGTGTTATAAGTCGACATGGCGTTCAAGTCCCAGGGCGAATCCCAGCTCATGTTTTTGTCCATGATCGGTAACTCCAGCCGTTCCTGGTTTTTGGTGAGGTCTCCTGAAATCGGTTTCCAGCTATCGCCGCGGTTATCTGAACGCCAAACACGTTGGGAGGCAAAATACAGCCTGGTTGGCGAATGTGGACTGACCAATATCGGCGAATCCCAATTAAATCGTTCAAATCCTTCTCCTTCCCCTGGTTGAGGTTGAATATTAATAATCTCACCGGTTGTCCGGTCAATTCTTACCAAATGACCTTCCTGCCATTCGGCATACATAATATCTGGATTACCCGGTTCTGTGGCCGGTTGGTGGCCATCGGCAAAAAGAACGACCGACCAATCTTCGTTGGTAATGCCCTGACTATTGTCGTTGCGCACCGGTCCACCATGGGTACCATTGTCTTGTGTTCCTCCGTAAATGGTGTAAAAAGGCGAAGCATCATCTACAGCAACTTTGTAATATTGGGTGAGTGGCAGGTTGGCAACAAAGCGCCAGTTTTCGGCCAGGTCACGACTTTCATAAACACCTCCATCGGTACCAACAAGCAGGAAATCCGGGTCGTCTTTACTGAAAGCAATGGCATGGTTATCTGAATGTTTTTTAGATTCTTTCAGCCTCCTGAAGTTTTTTCCTCCATTATCAGATACCTGGATGCGAACGTCGGCCAGGTATATCCTGTCAAACTCATGTGGACTGGCATACAATTCCTGGTAGTAGTGCGGTCCTGTTGCGCCCGAAACAGCGGCTGATTGTTTGGTCCACGAAGCGCCTCTGTTGGTGGATTTATAAACCGCACCGGTGCGTCTGTCAAGTTCGATGGCTGCATAGATCACATCGAGTTTTTGGGGGGAGATGGCGAGGCCAATCTTTCCAAGGTTCGATTTTGGCAATCCGTTGGTTAATTTTTCCCAGGTTTCACCACCATCATCCGAACGATAAATTGCAGTCCCGGGTCCACCGCCCATATAAGCTGCCACATTGCGATGTCGTTGCCAGGTTGCAGCATAAAGCCGATCAGCGTTCCGTGGATCAATTTGAATATCAGTTACGCCTACCCATTCTTCATCGCCAAGTGTCTTTTTCCATGTTTTTCCGCCATCAATGGTTTTATACAGACCGCGTTCACCGCCTTTGCTCCACAGAGGACCCTGGGCTGCTACCCAGATGATCGCAGAATTTTTTGGATGAACAATAATTTTACTGATGTGTTGCGATTCTTTAAGCCCCATGTTTTTCCAGCTGGAACCGCCGTCCTCACTGCGATATATTCCATCTCCATAACCAACATGCCTGCCGCCGACATTTTCACCGGTTCCAACCCAAACTACGTGTGGATTACCCGGGTCGATGGTTAAGCAGCCAATCGAATAAACCGGTTGTTTGTCGAAAATTGGGGTAAAGGTTGTACCTGAATTCATCGTTTTCCAAACACCACCGGAACCGGCAGCAACGTACCAAATATTTTCATTTTCGGGATGAATGGCCAGGTCGGCGATGCGCCCCGACATAAATGCCGGTCCAATGCTTCGAAATTTAAGTGCTGAAAAAGTTTTGTCCGACATCAGCTCGGCGTCATTATCCTGCGCTGAAAGTGTTGTGGCAATGAGAAATATAAATAGCAAAGCAATCGTCGTCTTAGTAATTTTAATCATTGTAGTTTTAGTTAATGGTGATCTTTCAAAGCTATAATAAATTATTGAAACAGAAGAGAAGCAGTTGTGCCTTCAAAAAAAATTTACCAAAATTGTTCATCAGGAATATGGGGTTTATTAATCACCTCCTGTCAATTGTTCTGCTGCACCCTCAGCCCATTCCATGAGCACCTTTTTTTCCTTGTCTGACAATTTCCAGTCAGGATGCTTTTTTAATTTCTTCGGAGGAGGCATTTTTCCATTTTCAACTTTTTCTGAAACTTTAATCAGCTTAGAGATCAGCTTGGTTCTGGAATACTCAGGCATCTTTTCGTAGTTCCATTTCATTTTGGCTTTCCCTGAGCCATCGGCACCATGGCAGGGAAGACATGATCTGTCGAGAACAACCTGGACATTTTCGGGTACATCA
>JAUXBM010000233.1 GCA_030619415.1 Chlorobiota bacterium | reverse complement strand
ATCATACAACAGAAAGAATTTCAATTTCAACGATTTTAACTATAAAATCATCAATGAGGCACACCAGGCTTATAACCAAAAAGTAAACATTCTCAATTTGAGTAATGATGAAATTCGAATCGACTTTGGGAAGTCAACCCCGGTTGCAGGGGAGTTTGCCTATCGTGCACTTGAACAGGCGGTAACTGACCTGAAGGATAAAAAGATTGACGTGCTGGTAACAGCACCCATTAACAAATCGAATATTCAATCGGATGATTTTCAGTTCCCCGGGCATACGGAATACCTGGCGCAGCGATTTAACAAAAAAACATTGCTGATGTTGATGGTAAACGATAATCTGCGGATCGGTACTGTCACGGGACATATTCCTCTCAACCAGGTTTCGCCAACCCTTACAGAAGAATTAATCAATGAAAAGTTAATCCTTCTTCACAATTCGCTGGTAAAAGATTTTGGCATTTCGAGGCCGAAAATCGCTGTTCTTGGTTTAAATCCGCATGCCGGTGAAAAAGGCTTAATTGGCGATGAAGACGAGCACATCATTCTTCCAACAATAATTAATGCCAAAAAAAGTGGTCACCTGGTCTTTGGACCTTTTGCAGCCGATGGTTTTTTTGGGTCGGAAGAACACACAAAATTTGATGCCATCCTGGCTATGTATCACGACCAGGGGCTGATTCCTTTTAAAACACTGGCTTCCGGAAACGGAGTAAACTATACGGCCGGGTTACCAATTGTAAGGACTTCACCGGCACATGGTACAGCCTATGCAAAAGCTGGTAAAAACCTGGCTTCTCCAGAGTCGATGCGGCAGGCATTGTACCTTGCCATTGATATTCATCGTAAACGATTATTATTTGAAGAAGCGAACAGAGATCCATTACAATCAGGGTTGATACGCGAGTTTGGAAATTCAAAACATATTAACGAGGTGGAAGAAATGAAGAGCGTACAGGATTAATTTTTTCTGGCATTTATAAAATACCTCATCAACAACTTCGTTTGTAACAGAAAGTCCCCCATGATCCACAGGGTTTATAGCGGTAATGAAATCAAAGATATCCTGAAAGCAGATTTAATTTCTGCAAACCCGGAATCTATACAGATAAAAGACATCCTTATCGATAGCCGAAGGCTTATCACTTCTAAAAACACCCTTTTTTTTGCGCTAGTCACCAAAAGGAATGACGGGCATAAATATGTGGCCGATCTTTACGAAAAAGGCATTCGAAATTTTGTTGTTTCAGAAATTCCTGGAGATCAATCCAACTTTCCGGGGGCTCATTTTTTTATTGTTAAGGATACGCTGGAGGCTCTCCAGCAATTTACAGCAACTCACCGCAGTAAGATCGATATTCCGGTAATCGGCATTACAGGCAGCAATGGGAAAACCATCATTAAAGAATGGCTGTATCAATTGATGAGTGAAGATAAATCGATTGTCAGAAGTCCCAAAAGTTACAACTCTCAAATTGGCGTTCCTCTTTCGGTGTGGCAAATGAATGACGAGCATGATCTGGCCGTAATTGAAGCTGGTATTTCAGAGCCCGATGAGATGCAAAACTTGCAGGCAATTATAAAGCCGAGTATCGGTATTTTTACAAATATTGGACAGGCCCACGATGAAAACTTCATTAACATCCAACAAAAAGTTGGCGAAAAGTTAAACCTGTTTACCAAGGTTGATGTATTAATTTACTCTCCCGATCATAAAGATTTGCAGGATGTATTTATCCGCTCTGGTATTCTGGAAAATATCAACACTTTCCGCTGGGGGTCAGATCCCGATTGTGACCTGGTTATTTCCGAAATCAAACAAGGCAGTTCTGATACAAAAATAATTGCCCTATTTCAGGGCAAAAAATTAAGTATCACAATTCCGTTTACCAATAAAGCGTCGATTGAAAATGCAATCCATTGCTGGGCCACATTGCTCTACCTGGGCTATGAGCAGGATGTTATTGCAAAACGAATGCTCGGATTGACGCCCATTGCAATGCGCCTTGAGCTAAAGGCCGGAGTTAATAATTGCACCATCATCAACGATAGCTATAATTCCGATTTTAATTCTTTGAGTATTGCCCTGGACTTCCTGAATCAACAGAATCAGCATCGTCAAAAGGTTGTAATATTATCGGATATTTTACAAAGTGGTCGCAACGAGGTTGACCTCTATTCTGATGTGGCATTGCTTCTCGAAAAGAAAAACATTGACCAACTTATTGGCATCGGGTCAGCCATTGGCAGGCAAAAAGAGAAATTTACGATGGAGAAGGCTTTTTATGAAAGCACTTCAGAGTTCCTCTCTACATTCCCGTTTGCCAATTTCACCAACCAGTCGATCTTGCTGAAAGGGGCGCGTGTTTTTGAATTCGAGCAGATCAGTCGGTTGTTACAGCAAAAAGTGCATGAGACAGTCCTCGAAATAAACCTGGATTCGTTAATTGCCAATCTGAATTATTTCCGTTCCAAACTACCTCCGTCAACAAAAGTGATGGCCATGGTCAAAGCCTTTTCATACGGAAGTGGCGGTTTTGAAGTGGCGAATGTACTTCAGTTTCATCATGCCGACTACCTGGCAGTGGCTTACGCGGATGAAGGTGTCGAGCTACGTAAAGCCGGCATCAACATCCCAATTATGGTGATGAACCCCGAAGAATATGCTTTTGAAACCATGATCAAGCATCAGCTGGAGCCGGAAATTTTTAGTTTCAGGGCACTGAGGTTGCTCGAGAAGACGATCCGCCAGAATGCCATCCCTCAAAACAAACCGGT
>JAUXBM010000194.1 GCA_030619415.1 Chlorobiota bacterium | reverse complement strand
TTCTTTTTTTTCAAACAATTCAGGTTGTTCCTCGACGATCTGCCAGGTTTGAAACTGCAAGCTTCACATAATATTAATGCCCTGTTTTACCGCATCGAAAGGTCAGCGGATATTGAAACCGGCGAACTCCGTCACGAAGTGATCGGTTTAACCCAAAACCTCTTTGATAGCCCGGGTGAAGTATGGAAGGGAGCTTTCGGCGCAACTTTCAATACAGTTTTCGGTATTGGAATAATGCCCGTTTATATTTTCTTTTTGTTGTATTACCGCGATAAATTCAGGAGTTTCTTGCTGATGCTGGTTCCGGCAAACAAACACGCGGTGGCCGAAAGAATTGTTGACGATGTAAACCGGGTAACCATACGGTATATGACCGGCGTTTTTATTGTAGTCAGTATTTTGGTAGTACTTAATTCTGTGGGGTTCATCATTATTGGACTCGATCATGCCATCATGCTTGGGGTCCTGGCTGCTATTATGAATTTTATCCCTTACTACGGTACCATCATTGGGTATAGTTTTCCGTTCCTGTTTGCATTGTTTGTAATGGATTCACCCTCCTACGCGTTTTGGGTAGCGATTCAGTTTATCATCGTTCAGTTTACTGAGAATAATATACTTACACCAAATATTGTGGGTAGTCATGTGAATATAAATCCTTTCATGATCATCCTGGGAATCACATTGGGTGGGGTTGTTTGGGGTATTCCCGGAATGTTTATTGCCGTACCTGTCGTAACTGTTATGCGTGTTTTGGGTGAAAACATCGATGAGTTAAGACCATTGGGATTCCTGCTTGGGCAAAGCGGAACTGAGGAACATGCCATTAATACAAAAAAGATCCAGCGGATTTTTAAATTTTCGCGCATTAAAGCCAGAAGAAAATTTCGCAAGCAAAAGAAAAATGAAGATTAGGAAAATTATATTCACTAAGCGATCGCTTCAATTTTTTGCCTGTAGATGATGTTTCTTGATTTTAATCCTTCCAGCATAAACAATACATGGTCCTCATTTCGGCCCAGCATTTCAGGAACAGTTATCCCTGTTTCGCGGTAAAAACCTTCATTCAGCAGCCTGACTGCCATTGAGGCAGCATAGCCGGTAGTCCTTGCCATAGAGTGAATACCTGTTTCGGGATCGTATTCATCATAAAGGTCATACTGGTATCTCATTTCTTTTCCATCTTTTTCTCCCTCTACGATTATCCGCATAATGGTGAGATCAACTTCTTTGTCGTGAAGTTTCCACAGATCAAATAAAATTTTACTTGTCATCTCCAGAGGTGAAAGTTGATATTTACCAAAATCAATTTTCTTGTCATCGAAGAAACCATTGTCGGCCAGCAACATAATTTTATCGGCATAACCAGGATAACGAAGTGTTTTTTCTTTCATCTGGTCCGCTTTAATGGTGAACATCAACGACCTTAAACCATCACTGTTAAATGCCTCCAGCGATCCGATATCATCGAAATACAACAATTCAGCTTCGGTAAGTGGTTGTTTGGTAACGATTTCACCATTTTCTATCACCCTGGCTGGGCGCGTATATTCTTCAATAATATCCGTAGGGGAAAAAACGGCTTTGTATTCCCAGGGTTTTACCCTGATTTTAGGCAAACCGCCTACATAAATTTCAATATTCTTAATATGGTCAAGCTTCGAGGCGGCATATCCGGTCAACAGATTGCTCATGCCAGGCGCCACTCCCATATCGGCGATTACCCTCACACCATTTTGCTTTGCCAAGTCTGACAGATTGAAAACATCTTCAGGATAGAATGCTATATCAACAACATCTTTCCCTGCCTCGATACATCGTTTTAAAGTTGCATAACCCATAAAACCGGGTACTGCGTTTACCAGCATGTCGTAGTCATTTACGATCGCTTTTAATTCGGCTTCATCGGACAGATCGGCCTGGATTTTATGAATTCTGTCATCTGTCAGGCGGGAAAGGCTTTTCTTGCTGATGTCGGCGATAGCTACTTTCAGGTTACTGTCTTTCGCAAGGTCAAGGGCTATTGGGCCACCGACAAGTCCGGCTCCAAGTACAAGTATTTTATTTGGCATGATTTATAAATTTATCTTTTTTCTTTTTTTTGTTTCTATTTCGGATAAGGTTACACCAAAAATGATAACAACCATTCCAATGATATTTACCGTGGTAAATCGTTCACTCAGTATGAAATAAGCTGCGATTGTGGCAAATACCGGAATAAGATTGGTATAAAAATTACCCTTGCTGATTCCTATGTTTTTAATGACGAAAGTAAAAAGTGCGTATGCAAAAGAAGAGGCAAAAACACCCAATGAAATAAGCGAAAAAATTGCTGTTGTACTGGGCTCTATGCCTGTTATTTCGGATGCATCGAAATAAATAAAAAAAGGCAGAAAATAGACTGCACCAATTAAGTTTTGCCACGCAATAATGGTGAATGCGCTGTACTTCATCGATAGTTTTTTCAGGAAAACAACATAAATTACAGCGGCAAAAACTGCCAGGAAAAGAAATCCGACACCAATGGGCGACGAATGCAGGCTTAAGTCAGTATTAAAAATGATAAAAAGTATACCAATAAATGACAATATAAGACCAACAATGTTGAGTGTGCTGACTTTCTCACTAAAGATTTTATAAGCAATAAACGGTGTAAAAACAGGTATGGTGGCAATGATAAAAGCACTTACCGATGCTGATACCCGTTGAAGTCCGTAACTTTCGAACGCGAAATATAAAAATGGATTAAAGAAAGCACTCACCAGAAATAGCCACCAATCTTCTTTGCGAATCTTTTCCCACTTCTTAGCAAGAGCAATAATAATGAATAATGTCACAAACGAAATAATCAGTCTAAAAAAAACGGTGGTAAGCGGTGTATAAAACTCGAAAACAATCTTTGACCAGATGTAGGAAAGTCCCCAGAAAAACATGGAAACAAAAGCAGCAATATGAACTTTTGCCTTGTTCATGGGCTCTTAGGACCTGCCTTCTTCGCTAAGAAGCTTTGTGTAATGTTTAAGGCTTCGTAAGATAAGTGCCAACAAAATAACGACGACAAGCGCAATATGCCAACAGGTATTCCATTCAAAACTACCCATTATGAAAAACCTTCTGAGGTCATCGATAAATACGAATCCGATCACGGTTGCCAAAACACCGCTGTATTCGCGACGAAGGATGCTGCGAAATGAAAACGGAACAATGTTTTTCTTGTATTTTGAAAAATCAGGGAAAAAAGAGGGCGTCGCATTTGTCCAATTCATATAATCATCGCCGAATTTTCGCTCCAGGAAACGTTCTTCAGCAAACATGATCCTTTCATAGTATAACCAGAATAAAAGGCTCACAACGATAACAAACCAGATATTGAAAGTAAACATCACGATTCCAATCCACAATAAATAATTACCCAGGTAAAGCGGATGCCTTACCATCGAATAAATTCCTGTTGTGTTCAGCGACTCAGCTACCTGCTCTTGTGTATTTCTGCCCGATGTTCCTTTTGGGGTTGTGGCAATTGCGATTGCCCGGATCAAAAAACCTCCGATACTAACAATTACAGCCAGGGTGGTAATCCATTTTTGCGAATCTAAATTGAGACTTGTTGTATCGGTGAAATAGATTACAGGAACCGCACTTAAAAATAAGAGAACAGGTATTTGTCCGCGGTAGCGAAAAAGTAAATTTCCCGATTTTTCAAAAGAATTGATTAATGTCATTTACCGGTATCTTTTAAGAATGGCGCAAAGGTATTGATTTATTGTAAAAATAGTGGAGTTGCTAAGTCGTTAATAAACAGGCAAAATGGAAAATGTGGCTTTCTTTTATTTTTCTGGGATGGAGTTATGGTAGTCTCGGGAAGCGTGGTATTCAGGCCATTTGGTATGCTTTAGCTGTTATTATCTTGTATGGTTTGTATGAATATTTTGAAACAAAAGATTTCA
>JAUXBM010000027.1 GCA_030619415.1 Chlorobiota bacterium | reverse complement strand
GTCAGCTTGCAATCTGCCCGAAAATATCACATCCTTGCTGAACTGCATATTGTCGAATGTGGTTTTAATATCACCGGTCCACCACAACTTTTCACCAACAACTATCAATTTGGCTTTGGAATCCGAATGGCCCTTATAAATATCAAATGCTTTGAATAAATTAACAAGGTTTTTGCGGGGATGCAATGCGCCAATAAAAAGAAAATAATCCTCACCATCAGTATATTTCGATTTAGTTTCTGATTTGACTTTTTCACTTACGGGTTTGAATTTTTCGTTGGCGCCATTGACTACAACATCAATTTTATCAGCCCCGACGTTATACTGAGTCATGATGTCTTCTTTGGAGAAGTTTGAAACTGTTGCAATTCGCGTTGCTTTATGTGCAAAAAGAGGGGTGTAGTGCTTGTAATACCTTCTTACAAGCCAGGGCAGATGCTTGGGATAGTGTTCAAAATTCAGATCATGAATCACCATTAATGTTTTGATATCCGTTGATAAAGAGCAATATGCATCGGGTGATAAAAAAATATCGGGCTTTATTTTTTTGAGTGCCCTGGGAACGGATATTTCAAACCAGATGTAAAACAAAACAGGGTGCCGAGCCTGGGGTCCGATTACAACGGGTGTAACGTTATCATGAAAGATGAAACTTTCGTCATATTTCCTGTCGAAAAGGAAGAAGAATTCATACTCTGGATGGTTTTTAGTGATGCGGCTCAGGCTTTCATAAATGAACCAGCCAATTCCCTCCAGCTTGTTTTTCAATAACAGCCTTGTATTTACAGCAATTCTCAAGATCCCTTCATTAATTATGAACAAATATGCAGAAAAATTCAGTTTAACTTACATGAAACCAAACCCACAGTTATATGATGGAACATGGAAACTCAGATTCAAAACTTCTATTTGTTGTTTGCAGTAACCGAATTTGCTGATGACCAAAACTGGCTACCTTTGCGCCCGATGCAAAAGAAATTCCTGAAAAACCTTGCGTTACTCATCATTGTTAACCTGCTGGTAAAGCCCTTCTGGATATTCGGCATCGACCGTGAAGTTCAGAACGTGGTTGGCCCTGAAGAATATGGTTTTTATTTTGCCATTTTTAATTTCTCTTTCCTGTTTTTTATTTTCCTCGACCTGGGTATTACCAACTTCAACAACCGAAATATTGCCCGGCATAATCAGCTTTTAAATAAACACCTGGCCAGTATTGGCACGCTAAAACTATTACTGGGGTTTTTGTACGCCATTGTCATTTTTGCTTTTGGACTTATGATTGGATACGAAGGAAGACAATTGTATTTGCTTGCCTGGGTGGGATTTAATCAATTTATTTTGTCTTTTATTCTTTACCTACGTTCAAATTTATCGGGTTTGCTGCTTTTTAAAACAGATAGCCTGATATCTGTCCTTGACCGCACCTTAATGATTGCGATTTGTGCAGTACTTCTCTGGACAAATTTATTCGGTGGATATTTCTCAATCGAATGGTTCGTCTATGCCCAAACGCTGGCTTATTCACTAACGGCTATTGTGGCCTTATTCGCTGTATTGCAAAAATCCGGCAAGTTAAAACTGAAATGGAACCTGCCATTTTTCCTGATGATCCTTAAAAAAAGTATGCCATTTGCCTTGCTTGTTCTGTTGATGAGTTTTTACAACCGCATTGATCCTGTGCTTATCGAACGATTATTACCGCAGGATGTTGGAGCCCAGCAAGCAGGAATATATGCCCAGGCGTTCAGGTTGCTCGATGCGGGACAAAATTTTACCTTTCTTTTTTCTATACTTCTATTACCATTGTTCGCAAAAATGATCAAAGAGAAACAGTCGGTAATTCATCTATTGAAACTGTCATTTTCAATTATTATTACGGGCTCTCTTATCATAGCGATTACCTCTGTTTTTTATGGAGAAGAGCTAATGCTGTTGATGTACACGCAATTTTCCGGAGAGACAACACAGGAGTATTTAGGTCGTATCCAGGAATCAGTTCGCATCTTCAATCTATTGATGTTTAGCTTTGTAGCTGTATCATCGAATTATATTTTTGGAACGCTTCTAACGGCAAATAACAACTTAAAATATTTGAATCTTGTGGCCTTAGCAGGATTGATCTGTAATATTTTACTGAATTTTATTCTTATTCCTCAATTTTACGCTTTTGGATCGGCCATTGCCAGTTTATCGACACAAAGCCTGACCGCCATCTTGCAAATAATTCTGGTGTACAGGGTATTCAAATTAAAAGTCGATGGTGGGTTTTTATTTAGTTTGTTTGCAACGATCGGCTTAATTGTAGGTGTTGGTTTAATAATTCAGTATTTGCAATTTTCGAACTGGATGGTATCAATGGGGGCGATGGTTGTGATCGGTTTGCTTATTGCTTTTTTGTTCAGGTTGTTGAATGTGAAGCAATTTATTTCAATACTGAAAGGGACTCAGATATAGGATGTAGGATGAATCATTATCGTTTATTGCAGCTTTCCATTATAAAATGAATTGGTTTTTCTTTGACTTGCAACTTCCTCTTCGTGCATATCATACTGAATTAGTTTAACTTGAAAAGTTGACCCGTGTGCAAAATTTCCTAATTTTGTCGGCTTCAAGAAAAGATACGAATGGAAGTTCAAAATCAATCCAATAAGCCTTATTCTTCTGGGGTGTTTATGCAAATTGTTGTTAAGTACAAAAAGCACTTACTGAGCATTGGAATCATAGCTATTATTTTTTCTGCTATCTTCTCATCTCCTTATTTTATTACTCCTTTGTACAAGTCCATCGTGATTTTGTACCCTACTGCCAGTAAATCTATTTCGAAAGCATTGCTGGCTGAGAGTTTTGGTAACACCAAAGATATTCTGGAGTTTGGAGAAGAGGAACAAACCGAGCAAATGTTGCAGGTTCTTAATTCCAATAAGATACGCGACAAGGTTATCCGCAATTACAACCTATTGGAACATTATAATATTTCGACTGAGTCGAAGTATAAAATGACAAAGTTGTTCAAGATGTATGATGATAACTTCAGGTTCCGGCGAACTGAATTTATGGCCGTACAGATAACAGTTTACGATAAAGATGCACAATTGGCTGCGGATATGGCCAACGACATCGCTGAACTGGTTGACTCAACCATAAACCAGATGCAAAAAGAGGTTGCTGTAAAAGCGTTCCGAATTGTGAAAACTGAATACAATGCCTTAAAAGCTGAAGTACAGCTAAAAGAAGATTCGTTGACCGTTCTGAGAGAATTTGGAGTACATGATTATGAAAGCCAGTCTGAAATGTTCAACAGGCAGCTTGCAATTGAGATGGCCAATGGGAATACAGCTGGTATCAGAAGGCTTGAAAAAAAACTTGAGATACTTGCAAAATATGGTGGACCTTATGTGTCATTACGCGATGCGCTGGAGCACGATAAAAAACAACTGAGCAAAATAAAAGCCAGGTACGACGAGGCCAAAGTGGATGCAACCGAAAGTCTTCCGCATAAATTTATTGTTAGTAATGCATACAAAGCCGAGAAAAAGTCATACCCCATCCGTTGGATAATTGTCATAATAACTACTTTTTCAGCGTTGTTCTTAGCGATAGTGCTTTTTGGGGCTTTCGAAGTTTCGACGGGCCGCATGAGCTTTGAGGTTAAAAAAAAAAGTATTGATATAGGAAAAAGGGCAAAAGAGATTGTTTTTAACCATAAGTATGAAGAGCGCAAACCTTTACCCGTTACACTGAAAGATGAACCTAAGAAAGAAACTAAAGTAACAACGGTAGAATCAAAAAAAGTAGAACAGAAAGAGACCGAAGGAAATAAAGAAGTAAAAGTAGTTTTGGATCAACATCAGATAACACCAACAGAAACCAGAAAAGAAGTTAAAAGAGAACATAAAAATATAGAGATGGACAGTTTTTTTAATAGTTCAAATTTGCTAAACCTGGTTTGGAAATGGAAGTACCATTTACTAATCATTATAGCAGTGGCGGCTCTTTTTGCAGCAATTTTTTCAGGGCCTGCTTTCATCACACCGATGTTTAAATCATATGCTATTGCTTATCCTGCCAATGTGGATTCTTATTCAGAAGAGAGTGAAACCGAGCAGATGTTGCAGATCATTAATTCGCAAGATATTGTTGATAGTGTAATAAACAGGTTTGATTTGGCCACCCACTACGAAATCGACAAAAACTACAAATACTTTAAAACGGTATTGTTTTACGAATATCATCAGAACGTAAGTGTTGGTAAAACACTTTTTGAGTCGGTGATGATTGAAGTAAATGATAAAAGCCCTGATACAGCGATGCAGATGGTAAATGCAATTCTGGAATTTTACAATATGAAAGTCGCACGTTTACATAAAAGTAAATACGTCGAGGTTGCTGACATGTACGAAAAACAGTTGACTAAAAAGCGGGCCTATCTAGATTCGCTAAAACAGGTTATGATTGAGCTGGGAACTGAGTATGGTATATTTGAATATGAGTTCCAATCACAGGAAATCATGAGGGGTTATTTAAAGACGGTTATGGGACAAAATGGAAGCCAGATCAACACCAAAGAAGTTGAAAGGTTACTGGAAAGCATGAAAAATAAAAGTGGGCAATTAATCGAAGTTGTTCAGATGATTCAGGATGAATCGCGGACATATGTAGAGGTGAAACTCGATTATGAAATGGCCATACGATTCCTGGATGCCGAAATGACCTACACCAATATTGTTACCTATCCGTTTGCTTCTGATAAAAAAAGTTATCCCATTCGCTGGTTGATCGTTGTTGTAGTGACATTGGCCGCCCTGGTATTTGCCATGCTTGTCATTCTGTTTCTTGAAAAAAGAAAATTGGTACGATAAGAGCATTTCAGTAATATTCTGCACATTGACAGAAAGAATCAAAATAGTATGGGTTTATGGACTTACCGCACTTTTTCTTGTGGTAAATTTCTATTTGATTCTTGAAAAGGATATTTATTGGTTCTTTCTATTACCGGTGGCGCTGATCGTCTTCTACTATTATCTTGTTTCACTCGATAAGATTATCCTGTTCATCACTTTTCTAACGCCATTGGCAGTCAATATTTCCGATATGGAGATGGGGCTGGGCGTGTCGTTACCTACAGAACCATTGATGTTTGGCGTGTTACTTATATTTCTGGCTAACCTGATTTTTGAGAATAATTACGACAAACGGGTCACAATACATCCAATTTCTTACGTAATATTTATTGGATTGTTCTGGATGATGCTCACATCTTTGACCAGCGAATTACCGATCGTTTCTCTAAAATATCTATTGTCGCGCTTGTGGTTTGTTATCCCGTTTTATTTCGCTGCAGTCATTTTATTTAAAAATATCGACAACATTAAAAAATTCCTGTGGCTTTATCTCATTGCGCTATCGATGGTTGTTTTATACACTTTAATACAACATTCAAAGTATGGGTTTGAAGAAGAAGCCGGCCACTGGGTAATGTCTCCGTTTTATAATGACCACACAGCTTACGGGGCAGCCCTTGCAATGTTCTTCCCGGTTATTGCAGGATTTATTTTTTATCCTGGAATCACTTCCCGGGCACGGTTTTTTGCTGTCGTTGTACTTGTAATTATGATCGTTGGGATAATACTATCATATGGCCGGGCTGCCTGGATAAGTGTTATTGGCGCATTTGTTGTATTTCTGATTGTTATGCTGAGGATCAAGTTTTATTGGGTAGCGTTGTTTGTTGTTTTATTCTTTGGCACATTCGCCTTATTTCAACAGCAAATCCTTGACAGGTTAGAAAAGAATAAACAGGATTCGTCTGCTAATTTTGTGGAACATGTTCAGTCGATATCGAATATTACTTCCGATGCCTCAAACCTTGAGCGCATAAACAGGTGGCAGGCTGCAATCAGGCTTAATCAGGAAAGACCTATATTAGGTTGGGGGCCAGGTACCTACCAGTTTGTGTATGCTCCATATCAAATGGCGAAGGAAAAAACCATTATTAGTACCAACCTGGGTGACAAGGGCAATGCGCACAGCGAATATCTCGGCCCCCTTTCAGAAATGGGTATTCCCGGAATGCTGATCGTGATTCTACTGCTGATCTATGTGATTTATACAGGTTTAAGAGTATATAAAAGAGGAAATACAGAGGTTAAATTTTTAAGTCTGATGGTGACCCTGGGTTTAATCACCTATTTTACGCATGGACTGTTGAATAACTTTTTGGATACGGATAAACTTTCAGTACCTTTCTGGGGCTTTATCGCAATAATTGTTGCATTGGATGTGTATCATCTGGACGAACCTGACCAGGTTTCCGAATAGAGGTTATCCTATTTTATTTTCTTAAGCAGATCGGGTAAATTTTTAACGGCAACATACTGCCTCCAGTATTTTCGCACATCTATTGCCGGAGCACCCATCAATACCTGTCCGCCTTTTACTGATTTATCTAAACCGGCTGTAGCCATAAGTACAGTTCCTTTTCCAACAACAATGTCTTTATTGATTGATACCCTTGCCCATAATATAACGTCATCTTCAATACATGTAACTCCTGCAATCGCGGCGAATGCGCCGATCAGGCAGTTTTTCCCGATCACTGTATCATGACCAACCTGGCACTGATTATCCATTTTAGTGCCTTTTCCAATAATGGTGTCACCCGTAACGCCTTTGTCAATCGAACAAGATGCGCCAATCTCAACATCATCCTCAATGACTACCCTTCCACCCGACTGAAATTTCACCATGCCATCCTTGCGCTTCTGAAAATAATAGCCATCGCTGCCAATCACAGAACCAGAATGGATAATGACATTGTCACCAATCTGAACATGATCGTAAATGCTGGCATTGGCATGGATGAGGCAGTTTTTTCCAATCTTTACATTATTTCCAATAAAAGCGCCTGGTTGAATGATGCTGCCTTCTCCAATTTTGGCCGATTGGCTAACCAATTGTGTGCTTGCCGTAAATGGTCTGAAATGATTGATTAGTATTATAAATGCATCAAACGGATTGTCATGATAGATCAGTGTTTTTCCTTCAGGAGCCTCTACTTCTTTATTAATCAGAATAAAGGTAGCTTCAGAATCCAGGACTTTACTATAATATTTTGGGTGGTCAACAAAAGTAAGGTCCCCTGGCCGCACTACATGCAGTTCGTTCAGGCCGGTGCATTGGCCATTAATATTGCCAAGTACTTTGCCATCTATTAGCGCTGCAATTTCATTTACCTCAAAAGGGCGATAGAAATCCATTTATTATCCTTTTACACGTTCAGAATAATCACCACTGCGTGAATCAACTTTGATCTTATCACCGGTGTTAATAAAAAGCGGAACTTTTACGGTTGCCCCAGTTTCAACTGTAGCATTTTTAAAGGTGTTTGTAGCCGTATTGCCTCTTTCGCCCGGTTCGGTATAAGTAATTTCAAGAACAACGTAAGTAGGCATTTCGCAGGAGATGGCAGTATCAGTTTCTGCATGAAAAACGATTTGCACATTTTCCCCCTCTTTTAAAAGCTCAGGAGCAGAAATCATATCCTTATTGATAAAGGTTTGTTCGTAATCCTGTGTATTCATAAAATGGTAAAGATCACCCTCGTTGTATAGGTATTGGTACTTCCTGTTTTCAATTCTCTGGACATTTATTTTAACCCCTGAAGTAAATGTATTTGACAGTGTCCGGCCGGTTTTTACATTTTTGATCTTCGTCCTGACAAATGCAGGTCCCTTTCCGGGTTTTACGTGCTGGAACTCGCTAATTGTCCAAAGTTCTCCATTATGCTCAAAGCACAATCCGTTTCTAAAATCTGCTGTTGTTGCCATACTATTTCGTGTTTGTCTTTAATTCAATCGTTACTGCAGCCTGTCTTTCATGCGTGTAAATCCTTTCATTATACCGCGCTGTGATGTGGCTATAAAGCTCAGAATCTCATCCCTGTCAGGAGTTGATGGAATATTGGCCTCTATATAATTTACACTTTGCGTGATATTTCGTCCTCTCAGGAACAGGATACGGTAAATATCCTGGATCGCATTTATCCTGTCATTGCTATAACCACGACGACGGAGGCCAATGGAATTTACACCGGCAAATGCCAATGGTTCACGACCGGCTTTGCAGAATGGTGGTACATCTTTCCGGGCCATTCCCCCTCCAGAAATAAAAGCGTGCGTCCCAATATGTACGAACTGATGAATAGCAGCCAGACCACCGATAATAGCCCAGTCATCTATTTTAATGTGTCCGCCAAGTGTTGCTGCATTGGCCAGAATTACATTGTCGCCAAGTATACAATCGTGCGCAACGTGAACATAAGCCATCAACAGGCAATTGTTGCCGATGGTGGTTTCCATATTGGCTTTGGTTCCACGATTAATCGTTGCGAATTCACGAATGGTTACATTGTCGCCAATTTTCACAATAGTATCCTCATTGTCAAATTTTAGGTCCTGTGGGATAGCAGCGATAACCGCTCCGGGGAAAATCCGGCAATTTTTACCAATTCGTGCCCCTTCCATGATGGTCACATTTGAACCGATCCAGGTACCTTCATCAATAATGACGTTCTTTTCGATATTTACGAAAGGCTCGATCACAACATTTTTTGCAATCTTGGTTTGTGGATGTACGTATGCTAAAGGTTGATTCATTTTACGTTTTTTCTTTGTTTTTTGTGATTTGTGCTGTCATCTTGCCGTCCATTACGAGTTTGTCATTCACATAGGCTTTGCCTTTCATTGAGCAAATACCACGTTTAATTGGTGCGGCCAATTCCACCACAAAAACAATTACATCACCAGGTACAACTTTTTGTCTGAATCTGGCTTCGTTAATCTTTAGAAAATAAGTGGAATACTGCTCCGGGTCAGGGAGTTGATGCAACACAAATATACCACCCGCCTGAACCATGGCTTCCACGAGAAGTACACCCGGCATCAATGGTTCGTCAGGGAAATGACCAACAAAGAACGGTTCGTTCATCGTGACATTCTTAACTGCAACAATATATTTGTCGGTGACGTCGAGTACTTTGTCGACCAATAAAAAGGGAGGCCTGTGCGGAAGTAATTTCCTGATTTGATTGATATTATATACAGGATCTGTATAGATATCAAAAGGTGGTTTCATACTCATAGCTCTATTATTGTTATCGTATTTTTTCAGAATTTTAGCAAACTCGGTGTTCGTGTGATGGCCAGGTCGGTATGCAGTAATGTGGCCCTTGATTTGTTTTCCAAGAAGTGCAAGATCACCAATTACATCAAGCAATTTATGCCTTGCCGGTTCGTTTTCAAAATACAGATCGAGGTTATTTAATATACCTTCACTTTTCACCTGAACCCGCGGTTGATCAAAAAGATCGGCCAGACGGTCAAGTTCATCCTGCTCTACTTTCCTGTTTACGAAAACGATGGCATTGCTCAGGTCGCCGCCCTTGATCAGGTTATTGCTTAATAGGTACTCCAACTCGTGCAGAAACACAAACGTTCTGCACCCGGATATCTCCTTTGTGAAATTCTCAATATTTTGAAGTTCGGCTTTCTGTTCGCCCAACACTTTTGTTTCGAAATCAATGATAACCTCTATGGAAAATTCATCAGCAGGTTCAGCGATAATTTTTACTTTTTTATCAGGAATTTCAAATTCAATTCTTTCTTTAATCGTAAGATATTCCCTCGGCGCACTTTGTTCCTGAATTCCGGCCTTTTTCAAGGCTTCAACAAAATATTTTGAAGACCCGTCCTTAATCGGGATTTCCTCCATGTCAATTTCAATGAGGGCATTGTCAATTCCCATGCCCATCAGTGCTGCCAGTACATGTTCAATGGTATAAATATGTGTTCCTTTAATCCCGATAGTTGTTCCCCTGTCTGTACTCACAACATGGTCTATATCTGCTTCTATAACAGGTTGTGACTCAACATCTGTTCTTTTGAACTTGATGCCATGATATTCAGGGGCAGGGAGGAAAGTCATTTTGCCGACCTGCCCGGTATGCAATCCTGCACCAGCCACAGTTACTGGCTTTTTAATAGTCCTCTGCTTTGCCGACATTGAAATTATAAAAGGTGATTATTGGTTTAAAAAAAAGTTGTGCAAAAGTAGTAAAATTAATAAAGCGGTTACTTAGTTGTTACTTGTTTCTGGCTGCTGGTTGAACTGGTTGAATAGGGAAAATGGGGAATTGGAAAATGGTTGAATCGGTGAAATGATGCTCGTTTCAGGTCTCAAGTTATTGGACAATTCATTTTTCACACGGCAGCGCGGCGGCGCGGCGTGAAATAAAAACTGGGTAGTTTCTAACTTCAGTCATCCGGCCTCGGGCTTACAACTTACTTCTCTTTCAACTTCCTCTCAAGTTCATTGACGCGTTTTACAAGCTCGTCCAAGCGGCGAAAATGAATATATGATTTTTGGAAATCTTTATGCCTGAATGCCGGTGATCCCTCATAAATTGTATTTTCCTGTTTGATGTTTCGGCCAACACCCGACTGGGCTGTTATGATTGTTCCGTTGGCAATAGTCAAGTGACCGGCGAAACCGGTTTGCCCGGCAAGAATACAATTATCACCAATCCTGGTTGATCCCGATATTCCGGTTTGCGCTGCGACTGCCGTATTTTCACCTATTTCAACATTGTGGGCAATCTGAACAAGGTTGTCGATAATGGCCCCTTTCCTGATAATTGTAGATCCTAGCGTAGCCCGGTCGATGCAGGCATTTGCGCCAATTTCCACTTTGTCTTCAATAACCACATTGCCAATCTGGGGTACTTTCCTGTAATTTTTGTCCTGCTGCGGAGCAAAACCAAATCCGTCGGCACCAATTACAACACCGGCATGCAGCAAACACTCCT
>JAUXBM010000213.1 GCA_030619415.1 Chlorobiota bacterium | reverse complement strand
CCGAGATTACCAATAATGAGTTTAATATCACTGATTTTAAACTCATCATCAGGCGACACCTCCTTCTTTTCCGCACCTTCCGATTTATCCAGCTTAATATCCAGGAATGAGAAAGTGATGAAAGAAGCAACACCAATAAGCATAACAATCAAAGCAAACAGTATAGGGGTTGTAAGGCCAAAGTTTTTAGCTAAAGGAAGCGAAATAACAAGGGCAAGCATTGTTCCCAGGCGGGCAATAGACATCTGCATTCCCATTGCAAGCGCCAACTCTTTCCCTTTAAACCAACGCACTACGGCTTTGGAGATGGTAATACCAATGGCTTCGGTACCTACACCAAAAATTGCAAAACCGAGTGATGAAAGTAAAACCTGTGTCTTCATATCTCCAAGAAACGGAATATGAACAGATGACCCTTCGGGAAATTGATGAGAAACTGCCCAGTAATTTAAGGCCGTTCCAAGAAACATTACTATTGTGGCTCCAAGTCCTGTTTTCCTGATTCCCAGTTTATCAAGAATAAAACCACTGAAAATAAGCATGAACAGAAAAACATTAAACCAGGCATATGCTGAAGTATAAGTGCCAAAATCTTCACTGTTCCAGCCAAGGATACTTTCAAGCATCGGTTTAATAGAAGAAAGCGCATAATTAAAATAATATGCACCGAAAATAGACATAGACGCAAGGATTAATGCAGTCCAGCGCGCCTTTGTTGATTCTCTTAACGATTTTTTTATTGCCTCTGTCATATCTTAAATTTTAAATGAAGTGGCGAATTTAAGAAAAAATTCAAGGGTTTAAAATGATTGCAAGCTTAATAGATATGAACCAGTTTTTTGGTCTCGAAGAAAGGTTCGGTAAAGTAAACAGACAGCTCGAAAACCTTTTTCTGGTGTCTTTTTACAGCCATTAATTCTTCTTTAATATCTCCGCCTTTGAGGTAGAGTATGCCATTCTTTAGGCTGTTAAACGATTTCTTATGGAATTTGTAGCCGGTCCATTTCACAAAGTCGGGTAAAGAGGTAACCGCACGACTGATGATAAAATCAAAAGAACTGTCAACTTGCTCGACCCTGATTTGTTGGTCTTTAACATTTTTCAAACCCAGGCTCATTGCTACTTCGTTAACGACTTTTATTTTTTTCCCGATTGAATCAATGAGATAGAAACTTGTTTCGGGAAACATAATCGCCAGCGGAATTCCAGGAAACCCGCCGCCTGTACCCGCGTCCATGACTTTGGTAAAATCTTTAAATTGAACAAACTTCGCAATAGCGAGTGAGTGCAGCACATGATGAATGTAGAAATTCTTAAAATCTTTACGCGAGATCACGTTAATCCGCTCATTCCAGTAGGCGTACAATTCACCCAACTTATCGAATTGGTTTTTTTGATTTTCGGTCAGGTCAGGAAAATATTTGAAGATTACTTCGCTGTTCATAAAAGCCTTGTGGAAATGGTAAAATTAGAAAAATTCATCATGTTACAGACTCTTCCAGGTGCAAGCACGCTGGAAGGTCTTTAACAATCTAATGTGCAAAATTGCGTTTCTTGTTCAGGCATCTTGCCGGTTAATGCGTTTACTTTTGTTCTAAACCATTTCAAAGCTTGAAATACTTTATTCCAATATTCCTGATCTGCTTTATTCCTTTTAAAACTGTTTTTGCGCAGGATAGAATTAGTACTGAGGAATACATCGAAACATACAAAGATGTGGCCATTAAGAAAATGAAGACATTTAATATTCCTGCCTCCATCACGCTGGCACAAGGCATCCTGGAATCAGGTAGCGGGAACAGCCGGCTGGCAATGAAAGCAAACAACCATTTCGGAATTAAATGCCATAAAAACTGGACCGGAAAAACATTCACGATGGATGATGATGCAAAAAATGAATGTTTCAGAAAATACAAAGACCCGGCAGATTCTTATCGGGACCATTCCGAATTTTTAACGCAGCGAGGCCGCTATTCTTTTCTTTTCGAATACAAGATCACAGATTATAAAAGCTGGGCAAATGGCTTAAAAAAAGCGGGTTATGCTACCAATCCAAAGTATCCGCAATTGCTGATCAGCATTATTGAGCGTTACGATTTGTCGCAGTATGATAAAGGAGGGAAAACAAAGAAGAAAAAGGCAAAGGCTGAGGCGGAGGATTTGGGCACTGTTTCAACTTTGACGATGACTGCAATGGTTGCCAACCTTTCGCCAGTTGATACAAGCATTTATGGAAGGGATGTTTTTGAAAACAATGGAGCCCGGTTTATCATAATTAAAGTCGGAGATACGTTCTATGGGATTGCTGATGAATTTAATATTTATTCGTGGCAATTGCATAAATATAACGAGGTGGATAAAAAACACATGCTTCAGATTGATGAGATAATTTACCTTGAAAAGAAAAAGAGAAAAGCAGATAAAAAATACAAAATCCATATCGTGAAACAAGGCGAATCACTTCATAACATTTCACAGTATTACGGAATAAGGATTAGCAGCCTGATGAAACGGAATAAACTTGTTATCGACAGGAACCTGCCGGTAGGGACAGCATTGAAATTAAGATAAGCTGGTTCAAAATTCCTTTTCCCCAATCAGTTGACTTACCGGTTTTTGTTCACTATCTTTGATGATCAATTTGTTAATTTCTAAATTGTAAAGACAAAACCTATGAAAAAGTTAGCTGCCTTAACTATTATCTTTATTTTTTCTCTGTTTGATCCTTTTCATGGAAATGCACAATTCATAACCTGGCATTGGTCAATAACCGAAGGAGATGCATTGAACGAGTACATTGTTTCAATTGATTGCGATGAGCAGGGAAATTTTTATGCAACTGGAAATTTCCAGGGTACTTTCAGCTTTTTTGGTGAAACACTGACATCAAATGGAGATTATGATGTTTTTATCGCCCGGTTTGACCCCAACGGAAATATGATTTGGGTAAAACAGGGTGGTGGTGAATTTGAAGATGGTGGCCGGGATATATTTGTTGATGATCAATTTGTATATGTTACCGGTGGATTTGTTGACCAGGCAGTTTTTGAAGGAGAAACCTTGGTTTCCGATGGGGCGAGGGATATGTTTCTTTTAAAATATGATTTGGATGGCTCGCTTAAATGGGCAGTCAGAGGTGGAAGCGTAACCGATGATGCAGGAAACTCGGTTACGGTGGATGATTTCGGCAATATTTATTTAACAGGCGACATCAATTATACCGCGACTTTCGGAGATCATTCTGTTCCACATTATGGTTTTACTGATTTATTTGTAGCCAAATACGATGGAGATGGACTTTGCCAATGGGCGAAAAGTGCAGGTGGTTCCAGTTATGATTATGGTGGATTTATTGAAACAGCTGATGACCATTTATTTGTTTCAGGTGCCTTTAATGATGTGGCGCAATT
>JAUXBM010000161.1 GCA_030619415.1 Chlorobiota bacterium | reverse complement strand
TCTGCCGCGGTAACCTCATCAGGCTGTCTGTCATCTTTAGGCGCAACGGCCGGGTCGGTAAAGATTGTTTCCCAGGGTTGGTTGCTGTGGCTTTTTCCAGCAAATGGATTGAACTTTTGCTCTTTCTTTTTGAAAGGGTTGAATTCAGGGTCGATGGTAACCTGTGGTTGCTTTATTTCTTTGTTTGGCTGCTGCTGTAGGGCGGCTTCAACAGTTGGGTCAATATTAAAATCAATGGTGGGCGTTAAGCTATGCTGCCCGATGGCCTGCTTTACTGAAGCCTGGATAACCGAGTAAACATATCGCGCATCACGGAAGTTGACTTCTGTTTTAGTTGGGTGAATGTTGATGTCAATTTCTTTTGGGTCTATGTCAATATTTAAAAAATAAGTCGGAAAAGCATCGGTGGGCATCAATTCGGTGAATGCGTTAGCCACGGCATGGTTTAGATACGGATGTTTGATGAAGCGGCCATTCACAAAAAAGTATTGTTCCCCACGTGTTTTTTTGGCGAATTCCGGTTTACCGATAAATCCATTCAACGACAATTGATCGGTCTTTTGCTCAACACGCAGTAAACGCTCATTGTAAACATTCCCAAATAATCCAATGATCCTCGATTTGAGGCGTCCTGATGCAAGCTTGAAAACAGTTTTATCGTTGTGCGTCATGCTGAACGATATGTCGGGATGAATGACTGACACCCGGATAAACTCTTCGATAACATGCCTGGTTTCGGCGGTGTTGGATTTAAGGAAGTTCCGTCGGGCGGGAACATTGAAAAACAAGTTTTTAACAGATATGTTGGTTCCGGCTTCACATTGGCAAATTTCCTGGTTTGTAAGTGTAGAACCTTCGATTTTCAAACATGTTCCCAGTTCATCCTCATGGGGCCTGGTTTTCATCTCCAACTGAGAAATGGCCGCGACAGAAGCCAGTGCTTCTCCCCTGAATCCCATGGTTCGAATAGCAAAAAGATCATCAGCCTTACTGATTTTAGAAGTTGCATGACGTTCAAAACTCATTCTTGCGTCGATTGCTGACATGCCACTGCCATTGTCAATAAGTTGTATCAGGGTTTTTCCTGCATTTTTGATAATCAACGATATATCTGTTGCACCCGCATCAATCGCATTCTCCATTAATTCCTTCACTGCCGATGCCGGTCGCTGAATGACTTCGCCGGCAGCAATCTGATTGGCAACGGAATCGGGGAGGAGTTTGATGATGTCTGACATTGTTACTGGTTAATAGTTACTGGTTGCTGGCTGCTGGTTGCTAGTTTCTGGCGACTGTTGACTGTTGACTGCATACTGGACAGGTTTTGTTATTTCAATTAATCACCTCTTCTCCCTTTCACATCTTCACTCATTCTACTTCCCAATTCCAAAAAGCATAATTAATTTGTCGACCATATCCGTAAAGAAAATAACATATACACCGCCAATGACCACAAAAGCATAAAAAGTATAATAAATTAATTTCGAGAGCGTAGTTGCTCCGGGATTATTTCCACCTTGCCGCCATCTTTTTTTCATTTGCAGACGAAGACCTTCGCCGGGTGACAAAGTCGAATCAAGACCTAATTCTGCTTTCCTTTGTTCCAACCGTTCTTTTTCTTCATCGTAATAACGAGGACTGTAGGTAAACTCTTTTGGCTTTGGGGTTCTAAAAAAGGTGAAGCGCATAGCTTGAATAAATTTGCAACAAAATTACCGTATTTTTGTTTGCCTAATCCACATACAATGGCTGATCTTGTTAAAAATCCAATTGATAATTTAATTGTCGTTGGCGACAGGGTTTTAATAAAACCAAAATCAGATTCGGGTAAAACACGCAGCGGTTTGTTGTTGCCACCCGGTTACAAGGAAAAAGAAGAAATTCAAAGTGGTTTCGTTGTCAAAGCCGGACCAGGCTATCCGATCCCATTGCCCGGCGATGAAATCAATGAACCATGGAAAAAAAAGGAAGATGCTGTAAATTATATTCCTTTGCAGGCCCAGGTTGGCGATCTGGCCATCTTCCTGAAGAAAGGTGCTGTAGAGATTCAATTTCATCAGAAGAAATATTATATCGTACCCCAACATTCAATTCTCCTGCTTGAGAGAGATGACCTTACAATTGATTAACACAGCATGAGATCCCGCTTTTTAATTGTTCCGGTTATTTCCTTTTCCCTGGTGTTTTTCAGTTGCTCCCGTGAACATCGAAAAGACAATATCGAATCCTATTTTACCGAACAAGCTGATAGTTTGTTAACTTCAAAAATTACTTACGCCAAAGGCTTTGATGCTTATTATTGGGAAGGCATAACGAAGTTGGTCATCTACCATCCCAAACTCAGCCAGGTTGTGATTGGTGAATACTATTTAGCTGAAAAGGACATCACCGAAAGGTTCAGGGACACTTCAAATTTAATTACCATTCCTGTTGACAGTGTTGCCCTTTTTTCGGCCACACAACTGAACGCTTTTGACAAACTTGGCCTGTTGGATAAGATAGTTGGGGTTTCCGAGTCAAAATATATCACCAATGAAGTTGTAAAGAAAAAGATAAGTGATGGCTCAATAATTGAATTGGCCGGTAGCGGGAACTTTTATGTTGAAAAGACATTGACAGTTGGACCATCTATTGTATTTTATTCCCCTTATAAAGTTACAGAAAAACACCCGCTGGAAATCACGAAAATTCCATTGATACCTTTTTATGATTATTTCGAAACCGATCCAATCGGACGTGCGGAATGGATAAAATTTACCGCGCTGTTTTTTGGCAAGGAAAAGGAGGCCGACAGCATCTTCAATGAAATTGTGACAGCCTATCAATATTACCAGAAACTTGCCGGACAAGCGAGTACCAGACCGACCGTTTTTTCAGATAAATATTTTAATGGACAATGGTTTATTCCCGGGGGGCAAAGTTATATTGCACGATTATTTGCGGATGCCGGAGCCGATTATCTCTGGAGCAGCGATCCGCATTCAGCGAGTTTTCCGCTTGATTATGAAGTGGTTTTTGGTAAAGCTTACAATGCTGATTTCTGGCGAATTGTTGGTTCGTATGGTGATACACCTTCTTATGAAGGACTGGAAGCTGAAAATGGACTTTATAAACATTTTTATGCTTTCCAGAAAAAACAGGTGATATATTGCAATGCCCGAGAATCAGCGTATTTTGAAACCGGTCCGCTTGAGCCACACCTTATTTTAGCCGATTTGATCAAAGCTTTTCATCCGGAAGTATTGCCTGATTACGAGCCGAAGTATTATAAACAATTACCCTGATTCAACGACCTTCCAAAGTGCAAAACACCTGGAAGAGTAATTGCGTAGAATTGATATTAAACACCGCTAATGTCTCAAATCGGATAACTTAGCTCTTACCTTCTCCCAAGGTAGTCCTTTTTCTTTTCCTGAAAGGATGTCATTTTCCCTGTTATCCAGTTCTGTTTTAAAGGAATCAGAGAAATCCTTATCTTGAAAAAGCAGGGTTAAATAGTCCTGCAATTCACCTATGTCCTTAAAAACTTTTCGCGATAATTCTTCGCTGTCCTGAATAGTTATAGTTGTCATTGCAAATACCTTTATACGATACAAATGTAGCTAATTTAGTTTTGTTTATCGAATGGTAGCAATACGTGAAACCTAAATTTCCTGTAGGCAAATTAATCATGCGATCCAAGACTACGGGAAGGAAACCGAAAGGTAGAGATGTTGATTACTCTTTTCTGAAAAAGCACTTCAATGATCAAAAACGGCGAATCAACTGCTGTCTAACAGTTTCCTTCACTTGCAAAAGGAGCGAAATTTTAGCCCATAGTAACGAATAATATCATATTTTTATTCGCTCATGCAGGCAAGGATAAATAACACTTTCTGGTATCTCTTTTTCGCGATCCTACTTGTTGTTTTATTCCTGGCGAATCTCTGGTATGGTTCGGTGCTTATCGGGTGGGCTGATGTTCTTGCAACCTTATTTGGCAGTGATGATGTTTCAACAACCACCAAAGTAATTGTACTTGAATATCGGTTGCCCCAGGCTATTACCGCCATGATCACCGGGATTGCATTGGGAATAAGCGGTATATTGTTACAAACAATTTTTCGAAATCCATTGGCCGGCCCTTCCGTATTGGGAATTAGTTCAGGAGCCAGTTTAGGAGTGGCCCTGGTGGTTTTACTTGGTGGCACATTTAGTCTTGATTTACTCGCCTCTTCCAGCATTTATAGCGAATTGGGAATAGTGCTGTCTGCCGTAATCGGCGCCCTTGCTGTCCTGATGATCATACTGTTTGTCTCCAATCGCATCGGGAATGTGGTCACTGTACTCATCATCGGTATCATGATCGGGTATGCTGTTTCGGCAATTGTAGGTGTCATGCAGTTTTTTAGCAGGGCCGAAGAATTACACGCTTATGTTCTTTGGGGGCTGGGAAGCTTCTCAAAAACAAATATCAATCAGTCAATGTTCCTGTTGGTAACCGGTGGACTGGGAATAGTGATGGCGTTGTTTTTGGCGAAACCACTGAACGCTTCTTTACTCGGTGATCAATATGCAAAAAGTGTTGGTGTAAACACAGGCCGACTGCAAACAGTGGTGATTTTGATTGCCGGTTTCCTCATCGCGTTATCGACTGCTTTTACAGGCCCAATTGCTTTTGTTGGATTGGCGGTCCCGCACCTTGCAAGAAGTTTTTACCAGACATCAAACCATAGGGTTCTAATGCCTGCAATAATTTTAATGGGAGGTATTTTAACCTTACTTTGTAACTTAATCGCCAGGTTGCCAGGTTACGATACCTCTTTGCCAATAAATGCAGTAACCTCAGTAATTGGAGCGCCAATAGTGATTTGGGTAATTGTGAAAAGAGGAAAAATGAAAAAAACCTGACATGTGACCTG
>JAUXBM010000145.1 GCA_030619415.1 Chlorobiota bacterium | reverse complement strand
TCGAAAGTAAATTTGAGATTTTGACAATCGCTGAAATCTTCATTAATTTTCACAGGTAAAATCAAATTCTCAAACAAATACACTGACTTAATTTGTTTGAGTAAATAGACCTTATACCCTTTATACGTCTCTTTATGAAATAAATACCAGCCATTGTTTGTATAAAGGACTTGATCTTGCTGTGTAATCCCTTTCAATGATGATTCCGGGATTTGATTGTTATTCCAAAATAACAATGAATCATGAAAAAACACTAAAGCATACGTATTATCTTGATTTACAATTCTTTCAAGTTTTGGCCATAGATTTTCTTCACCTGATACAATTAAGGATTGTACCAGATCTCCCTTATTCGCAAGTTCAGTTAATTGAGCCAGCAGCTTGTCTTGAAATCTTTCTACAATTTTTTCTTCCCGGGAAGAATAATTGACGATGTAAACAATCGAAACAAAAATGATTGAAATAAGAAGCGAAAAAACAAAAAATGTAATGGGGCTATTATGACCCTTTGGTGCCTTTTTGAAATTCATCTGCCAGCCTGAGTGTTTAGCTTTAAGAAATAAAATTAGCTAAATTTGCTTAGCAACAAAAATCATGCTGGAATAATTATTCTCCTTACCGGCTTTTAGGTTTGATTGTATCCCACTAAAAAATGCTGGAATAGCCGGGATTTTCTTGTTCAGATATTTTTCACTCAACAGGCTCACATAAAATGCATCTAAGCGCATCGGGTACATTTTAACCAGCTCCATGTTATATCGGCCAAGCAATGTTTGAATTGATCCTTTAGAAAAGTGGTACAAATGACGTGGTATGTCGAGCGCAGCCCATTTATCTTTATATTTTTGAGCATCTGGTGATTCGATATTTGGAACGGCAATGACAACATAGCTGTCTTTTTTTCCAAGTTTTTGAATTTGCTTCATCCTTTCGTCCAGGTCATAAACATGTTCTAAAACATGCCATAACGAAATGACATCAAAACCATCCTCCTGCAAATCATCTAGCTTAGACTCGTCAAATACATTAATGTTGTAGCTATCAATCGCGTAATTCCTTGCCTTCTCATTAGGCTCAATGCCAACAGTCTCCCACCCTTTTTGGTTAAAGTAATTCAGCAGTTCCCCCGTTCCAGAACCAATATCAAGGAATTTCCCGATCTTCTTATAATGCTGAACAATCTTATACTTATTCCTGATATTCAGATTACGCAAAGCCTTATAAATTGATCCGGTTATACTCCATCCTCTGACTGTATGCGAAAGATAATCAGGAGAATCATAATATTTAGGAAGTTCGCTTTTGGATGGAATTGGATTGGTGAAAATGAATGAACACTTTTCGCACTGATCAATAGTAAAAGGTTCTTGTGTTAAAAAATAATCCTGTGTTTTTAAATACGGTTTAAATGACGTGTTCCGGCAAACAGGGCATTGTTTGATTTGAATAATATTTGTTTGTTGTTCCACGTGAAACGATTTATTATCTACCTATAAAAACAGCCAGAACATTAATGTCGGAGGGGGAAACCCCACTTATCCTGGAGGCCTGCCCGATTGTTTTTGGCCTGATTTTACTCAACTTTTCCCTGGCTTCAAAAGAAAGAGATTGCAATCGTTGGTAATCAAATTCATCTTTCAGTGGTATATCGTCTAGTCTGGACATTTTATCTGCCATCTCTTTTTCCTTACTGATATAGCCATCATACTTTACAAGAATTTCGGCTTCTTCAAGTACATCCTCATCTAATTTGTGTTTGTGAAGATAATTGGTCAAGATAGAACTGTTCTGCACAAGCTGCCCAATATTTAACTGGGGACGCAACAAAAGGGAAGCCAGCTTGGTTTTCTGTTTAAGGGGTGAGGTTTCGCTCTCCAGTAAAGTGGCGTTAATTTCCTCCGGGGAAATGCTTTCTTGTTTTAAAAATGCAACAAGTTGATTTACTTTCCGGGTTTTATTCTTAACCAAATTAAGTCGTGTTTCATCGGCAAGACCAAGCTCAAACGCTTTGGGGGTCAGTCGCACATCGGCATTATCCTGACGGAGTAAAATTCGGTATTCAGCCCTGGATGTAAACATCCGGTAAGGTTCGTCAACACCCTTTGTAATTAAATCATCGATCAGGACGCCAATATAAGCTTCGTGTCTGTTGAGTATAAATTCTGGCTTTTCTAGCAATTTTAAATGCGCATTAATTCCTGCCATCAAACCCTGGGCTGCGGCTTCTTCGTAACCAGTGGTTCCGTTAATTTGACCGGCGAAATAGAGGTTTTCGATCAGCTTGGTTTCCAGCGTATATTTTAATTGAGTAGGAGGGAAGTAATCATATTCAATGGCATAACCCGGACGAAATATTTTCGCATTTTCAAAACCGGCAATTTTTCTCAAAGCCTTCACCTGGATGTGATCAGGCAATGAGGATGAAAATCCATTTACATAATACTCGATTGTATTCCAGCCTTCCGGCTCTACAAAAAGCTGGTGGCTTGTTTTATCGGAAAACCGTTCAATTTTATCTTCGATTGAGGGGCAATACCTTGGGCCAATGCCTTCTATCCGGCCTGCAAACATCGGTGAATCATCAAATCCTAATTTAAGGACTTCATGAACTTTTGTAGAAGTATAAGTTATCCAGCAGCTTCGTTGCTTTGTAAGTTTGTCTTTTTTAAGATAGGAAAAATGACCTGGGTTTTCATCGCCGGTTTGCTCTTCCATTTTCGAAAAATCAATCGTACGACCGTCCACCCTGACAGGTGTTCCTGTTTTCATCCGGTCAGTTTCAAAACCCAATTCAAGCAATTCCTCAGTTATTCCATTGGATGCAGGGTCTCCAATCCTACCGCCTCCAAATTGCTTTTTACCGATGTGAATTTTCCCATTCAGGAATGTACCATTTGTTAAAATTACCGCTTTAGAATAGATGGTATGCCCCATTGAAGTCTTGACGCCGGTTATCCTTCTGTCTTTCACGATCACGCCAATAACCATATCCTGCCAAAAATCAAGATTTGTTGTTTGCTCCAACATGCTTCGCCATTCCGAAGAAAACAACACACGGTCACTCTGTGCCCTGGGACTCCACATAGCAGGTCCTTTTGACTTATTCAGCATTCTGAACTGTATCATTGTCTTATCCGTGATCAGGCCTGAATAACCGCCCAACGCATCAATTTCACGAACAATCTGTCCTTTTGCGATACCACCCATGGCAGGATTACACGACATTTGAGCAATTGAGCTCATGTTCATGGTAACCAGCAATACCTTCGACCCAAGGTTTGCAGCAGCGGCTGCAGCCTCCGATCCGGAATGGCCGGCACCAACAACGATGATGTCATAATGTTCAAACATTTCAATTTGTTCCACGTGAAACAATCAGGGATTTTTTCAGGGCTGCAAATTTAGATAATAATCCTCTTTGCTGCGCATTTGTATTTTTTCGCCGTTTTGATGATCCTTGTAGCCCATCAAATGTAATACGCCGTGAACCATTACCCTGGAAAGCTCTGCAACAAAAATTACATTTTCAATGTTGGCATTTTCAGTTACCCGGTCAACACTAATATAAATTTCGCCGGAAATTACAGAGGTGTCATTTGATGTAGGAAAGGTGACAATATCGGTCAGGGTATCATGATTGAGATAATCCCTGTTTATTGTCAGGAGGTAATCGTCATCACAGAAAACAAATTGAATATCACCTTGCTTCTTTTTTTCAGATTCAATAACAGCTTTTAACCAGGTGCGCAGGTATTCAGGATTTGACAGAACAAATCCTTCTTTTAGGCTGTTAAAGTTGATCATCTTTTTTCTTTACCTTTTTCTTTTCTTCGGCAGTAAAAAAGTTTTGAAGCATATTTTTTCGATGCTCATAAACTTCATTGTGCAAAGCGCTAATATCAAAAATTAATGAGATGGCATCTTTATCATTAATTTCAACCTCATCGGTAAGTTTTGATAACAGATAGAAGCCTTTATCCTCCTGATCATCAGGGATATTTTCTACCTCAATTTCCTGCTCAATACGCTTAACCACCTCTGGGCCAACCGGTTGTATTTTTATCTTAACTTCTTGATAATCTGTACTATACGATATTATAAGTGTCCCTTTTTGCTGATGTAAAATAAGCAGGTTAAAAAACTCTGTCACCGACATGAGAATATTTCCGTAGTATGTTTCGTTGATGAATAGTTGATCGCAAATAAGGTCGACAAAATGCTCAATTTCTCTTAATGACTGGGGGATAAGTTCGAATTCAAACGACTGATCATTGACTACCATTTTCTTTTTCCAATTTATAAATGTACTTCTTTAATAACTCGCGGTAATAGGGCGACATTTCGATAGGGGCAGTTATCAATATCTCTTCCTGAATATCACTATTCGTGTTATACTTCAAATCTATATTTTGGTTACCCGTATTTCTGCTTTTCCCCTCTTTCGATTCACGTTTTTTCTCTTTCTCCCTTTCCAGCCGGGCATTTTCAGATTTCAACAATCTTACTTCAATCTGTTTTTGCCGTTCAAGCGTCTCTTGTGTTATTCGCCTGTTAATAATATCGTCTTCGGTTTTCTTCATCTCCTCAATAAGCTTATTCATAGAATTGCCTTGTCCCTGGTTACTTTTAGTCTCGTCTAAATATTGCTGAAGACGCCTCCTTATTTCCGCCTGCATTGCAGCCATTCTTGCCAGCTCTTCGCTCTGCCCATTTATACCACCGCCACCTTCACCCATTCCTTGTTCCTTCCCTTTTTGCTGCATTCCCTGGTTCATTTGCTGCTGCATCTGCATAATGCCTTCCATTGGACTTGGACTTGGTTGCCCCTGCCCAGGGTTTGGACATGCTTCACCTTTCATCATACCGGGCATCATCATACTGGATTGCATTTGCTCCAGCGATTCAGCCAGCATAAGCGCCAGGTTATTCATCGAAGTCATCGAATATTGCTGCTCACTTAATGCCTTTCCTGTTTTGCGCTCTTGTAGCGATTGAATCGCTCTGTCGATATAATTGTTGATTTTTTCAGATTCGCCAATAACGAAGGGCCTGATCATCATTTGACGCTTGCTCAGTGCGACCAACGAATCGTGGACTATCTTGAAATCATCTTTAATCAGTTTTAACTGGTCCGTATTGTCGACGTATTTGGGGTCATTTTTAGAGGTTTCCTTTACCACATCCATTAATGCTTCCTGTTTAAAGCTCAGGTCGAGCAAATTGTCAAGCATCTTTCTGATTTTTTCGATATCCTC
>JAUXBM010000079.1 GCA_030619415.1 Chlorobiota bacterium | reverse complement strand
GGCTTTCGCTTTATCATGGAAGAAACCAGCCTCGTATCTTTCAGTTTTGGAGACAATCAAACTGACATTCAATTTACTGTAGTGTTGGACATTATCGATACTTGCCACCGAGCCCCGCTGAGCATATCGCTCAACAAAAATCGTGACATATTCAATCTTTGGCAAAGGTTTCCACTTCCCGAACTTATACCCAAAAATGCCAAAAAACTCACGGCGTTGATTTTTACTAAAATCTATTTGTAGGCCCAGCACTGAAAAATACAAGCCCACCCCAACCAACAGAACAACGAGCCCCCAATAATTAAGAAGGTATATTAAATATCCCCCCAAGAAGAGCAGGATAAAGCCAAACACTTTAAACTGCGGAAGGCTGAGGCGTCCAACAATATGGGTGTATATGTTATTATTTACGATCAAAAAAAGCTTACTCCACCTTAAAGACTTTCTTTCCTTCTTTAAAGTTTATTACGCCGGCATCCAGAAATTCCACAAAGTCATTTACATCGAGGTCGTAAGCACGGGGCTGCACCAGCACTTCGCCATCGTGTCCCATTAATACATAAAACGGCTGGGCATTTACCTCAAATTTGGTGATTTGCAAGTCAGCGTATTTTTTACCTATTGTCTTTTTCAATTTTCCATCATAAGTTGAGGTGATCCACTCGTTCTCGGACAATTTGGTTTTGTCGTCAACGTAAAGTGCGACAATGATATAATCTTCCCTGAGGCGTTTCAGAACTTTTGGATCTGACCAAACATTGGCCTCCATCTCACGGCAGTTTACACATCCGTGTCCTGTAAAATCAATAAAAACGGGTTTGTTTTGTTCTTTGGCACATTTAATCGCCTGGTCATAATCGAAGTAACCTTCCAATCCGTGTGGCAGGTGAAGGAAATCATGGTATTTGGGCGTTTCGCAAATTTCCTGAACATTACTCCCTCCTCCCGAACCGGAATACAATTGGACGTTATTCCTGATCATCGCATTCATATCAAAATCATGCGTTTGTTGTGGTGGCAGGTATCCCGAAAGAAATTTCAAGGGAGCCCCGAACATTCCGGGGATGAGGTAAACCACGAATGTAAAGGTGATGATCGCGAATGTTAGCCTGGGAACCGAAAGAAAAGGGACATCCGAATCGTGTGCAAATTTGATTTTTCCCAACAAATAAAGACCCATCAGGAAGAAAATAACGATCCAGAAGGCAAGATAAATTTCCCTGTCAAGAATACCCCAGTGGTATGTTTGATCGGCAATGCTGAGGAATTTCAAGCCCAATGCCAGTTCCAGGAATCCAAGGATTACTTTTACTGAGTTCAACCAACCGCCCGACTTTGGTATATTGGACAGCAATGATGGGAAGAAAGCAAAAAGTGTAAATGGCAATGCAAAGGCCAATGAAAAACCGAGCATCCCGATAATCGGTTTCACAACTTGTCCGCCGGCTGATTCAACGAGTATCGTCCCGACAATTGGGCCGGTACAACTAAATGAAACCAGCACCAGAGTTAAAGCCATGAAAATAGGTCCGAGGAAACCACCACGGTCTGCAGCCTGGTCCGATTTATTGACCATCCAGTGAGGCAACGTAATTTCGAACATCCCGAAAAATGAGGCGGCGAATATGACGAATATCAGGAAAAACAAGATGTTCGGCAACCAGTGTGTACTGAGCCAGTTAGCGATATCGGGCCCGGCTACAACTGCGAGTACAGAACCAATAAAGGTGTAAATAGCAATAATACTTATTCCATAGAGGATGGCCTGTCCACGCCCTTTTGCTTTGTCCTGTCCTTCTTTCATGAAGAATGAAACCGTCATCGGGATCATTGGAAATACGCAAGGTGTTAGAATGGCTGCCAATCCGCCAAGGAACGATAAGATGAAAAATCCCCACATGGAGGCTTTCTTTCCCAGGATGTCAGACGATGTTATTTCCGCTTCTTCGTTGTCAATTTCAACTTTCGCAACAGCGCCTGTCGGTACCAGTTCGAATTCAAAATCAACTTCGGTTGGTGGGAGGCATTTGGTATCATCGCAGCACATATACTCAAGGAAGCCTTTAACAGTTACAGCTTCCTTGTTCAGTACTTTTATTTTTTGTTTGAAGACCGCTTCATCAGCAAAGTACTTGAGTATCATCTCAAAGTTCGGATCATACTCTTCAATTATTTTGCTTGTTTCATCAACCACCCCAAGCAACTCATACTTGTCACTTTTTTCAAATAAGAAAGTAGTTGCCGGCGGAGTCATCGGAATATCCTGCGAATACAAATGCCAGGTTGGATCTATATTAGCTTTGAAGGTCAGCTCAAATTCGTTATCAGAGATTTTCTGTTGCGAAAAGCTCCATTTTACTGGTTCTAAAATCTGGGCATTTAGCCCAATCGAAATACTGAAAATGGTAAAAAGTAATAAAATCTTTCCTTTCATAACCTGCCTGCTGAATGGTGTAAAAAATGAACTGCAAAAGTATTAAATAAGACGGTACAGATGACAAGTCCTTACACCTGAAAACGAGTTGAGTAGAAAAAATTGATGAGGAACCAGGAATCACTAAAAGATTATTTTTCCAGGTGAAAATCTATAACTTCTTTGGTTTTTGAAGCAATCTTAAAACAATCAGTAGTACGCCGGCCAATAACCCAGATGACTTTCTGCCCTGATAAAAGCAACCAAACCTTTTCTTTATCAAACCGGCTTATTTTATTGTCGATCAAGTAATCACTCACCAGTTTGCTGCCGGTCATGCCGAATGGTATAAACCGATCACCTTGTTTCCACCTTCTGATTTTTAGCGGAAAGGTCAGTTTATCAATATCGAAATAAGCGGTTGACAAATCTTTTTTAAATCTCACAGAAGCATCGAATAGTTGTTTATTGATCTTCATCTTTATTGGTGCTTCAATTTCCTTGTCATTTGCATGAATGAAATATTCTTTTTCAACTTCTTCGTGTTTTTCCTGAATGAGCATATTTTCCCTGTCAATTAATAATTGATGGGAAGGTGAGTTGAATATTTTTCCTGAATGTTCTTTATTCAGGCTCTTCGCAATTTGATTCGTATGATCTCGACTGAATCCAAAATCTTTAAGCAGGTAGAATAACCAGGTATTCAGCGGTTGGTATTCTTTTAATTTTATCATATTAATTTCCCAACCATTTTCAGTTTGCCTGAATAATTTACTGTGTTTTTCATCAATGAGCTGATTGAGCATTAAATCATCCTCATAAAGGTTTTCAAGACTTTTAATAAACGCATCTTCTGCTCCCTCTTTTACTTTCTTGATTTCAGGAAGGATTTTATATCTGATTTGATTTCGCAGGTATTTATCAGAATAGTTGGATGAATCTTCCCGGAACTGAAGCCTGAATTGTTTCGCATACTTTTCAATCTCATTCCTTCGGGTAAATAACATTGGTCTGATAATGTCATCTCTTTTTACGGGCATTCCTTTCAAGCCGGTAACACCTGCAGCCCTGAATAAATTGATAAAAAAAGTCTCCATCTGATCATCGAGGTGTTGGCCAACAGCTACCCGGTCAAAACTTTGTTTTTTGCACAATTCATCAAACCATTTATACCTTAACGAACGTGCAGCTTCCTGGATGGAGCACTTATTATCTGTGGCAAATTTTTCTGTATCAAAGCTTTTAGTGTAAAAATCCAGCTGGTATTTTTTCGCCAACAATTCAACAAAATGTTCATCATTGTCTGACTCTTCCCCCCTCAATTTAAAATTACAATGTGCTACTGCAACTGAATAACCCGATCGGACAAACAAATCCAGGAGCACCACAGAATCCACACCACCACTAACGGCAACAAGAATTTTGTTGGTGGGATTGCAGAGATTTTTTTTTAGAATGAATTGTTGAAATGCTTCAATCATAAAGCAAAGTTAAGAAAGTGTTTGGAGTGACTAAAGTACTTGGAGTGACTAAAGTGCCTAGAGTATTTTGGAGTGCCTAAAATGCCTAAAGTACTTGGAGTGCCTGGAGTGCCTGGAGTGCCTGGAGTGCCTAAAGTACCTTGAGATTCTTAGTTAACAGAGCCAAGCCTAACCGATAGTTTACACTAAATTTATCCCACAACAGGCACTTTAGCTCACTTTAGGCACCTCCTACTTTTTACCGTTGTTATTGCTTTTAGAAATCCTCCATGTATTACCCGATCTAAGCAGGTCGTCCACCTTTTTCAATGGAGAAGTATCTTTTTCATAATCAATAGAATTCCAAACGGCGGCTTCAAAGGTTTCGGCTTCTACCGATCTGATTACTCCCAGTGCAACCGGAAAATCAGGAGCCTTCATCTCGCAAAGCATGATATGAATACCCGGATCAACTTCATACGGATTATGGACCAGGATATCTTTTTCGGTTATTCCGTTTTCCCCAATCGTAACAATTTCTAAACCGGTTCCTTTTAACACAAGTCCCCTGTTTTTTTCTTTACCAAATATCATTGGCTGACCCGCCCGCAAGAAAAGTTGATTGTCTTCTTTTGTTTCCCTTGAGGTAACAAGTGAATGGATTTTATTATTAAAAATGACGCAATTTGCCAGAATTTCAATAATAGAGGCCCCCCGGTATTTGGCGGCTTCCAGAAATACTTCTGTCATCATTTTCGGATTGGTATCGACAACCCTGGCAAAGAATTTTCCCCGGGCACCAATTACCAGCTCACCTGGGTTGAAAGGGACTTCAAAAGTACCCTGTGGAGAAGATTTCGTTTTTGAACCTTTTGGTGTGGTAGGCGAAAACTGGCCTTTTGTAAGTCCGTAAATTTTATTGTTGAAGAGCAAAACGTTAATATCCGGATTCCGTCGTGCCAGGTGGATAAAATGATTTCCACCAATAGCCAGCGAATCCCCGTCACCTGTAATCATCCAAACGCTCAGCTTTGGATTGGTCAACTTAATACCGGTAGCCAGTGGTGCGGCCCTTCCATGAATTCCATGCATCCCGTAGGTATTCATATAATATGGAAAACGTGAAGAACAACCAATACCCGACACGACTACAAAATCTTCTTTGGGGATACCAAGTTCAGGGAATACATTTTCTACTGATCTTAGTATGGCATGGTCTCCACAACCCGGGCACCATTTAACCATCTGATCGCTTTCAAAATCCTTTTTGCTCAGGACAAGATCTTTTGTTTTTACCAATTGTTCCATGCTTACTTAGTTAAGGTAGGTATTAAATAGCTCTTTAAGTTCTTTCACCATAAATGGCAACCCCTGAATTTTATTGTACTGAAGATATTCAATATCAGGGAAAGTCATCCTTAAATAGCTCACAAACTGACCGCTATTTAATTCACAAACAAGTATCTTTTTATATTTTGATATCGCCTCTTTTGTGTTTTTCGGAAGCGGCATGATGTGCTTAAAATGTGCCAGGCCAATGGATTTTCCTTCTTTTCGCATATCCTGAACAGCCGTTAGCATTACGCCATATGTGCCTCCCCAGCCAACGATTAACAACTCCTCTTCTTCTTTACCAATTACCTCTAATTCAGGGATGTAATTTGCAACCCGTTTCACTTTTTCTTTTCTCAGGTCAGTCATCTTTTGATGGTTGTGCGGATCGTGTGAAACATTACCGGTAATATCCTGTTTTTCAAGACCACCTATCCTGTGACGCAAACCTTCAGTTCCCGGGATAGCCCAGAACCGGGAAAGTTTTTCAGGATCTCTTCGGTAGGGTTGATAATCAGGATCGTTTGCTTTTACGATGGGAGGCTTGATACCGGGCAATGCCTTAACTTTTGGAATTTTAAATACTTCCGAACCATTTGCCAGAGAACCATCCGTGAGCAGAATTACCGGTGTCATGTGTTCAAGTGATAGCTTGGCTGCCTCATAGGCCGAATAAAAACAATCAGCCGAGCTTTGAGCCGCCATGACAATAACCGGTGCTTCTCCGTTTCTTCCGAACAAAGCCTGCATTAAATCACTCTGTTCTGATTTTGTTGGCAAGCCCGTGGAAGGACCACCCCGTTGAACATCAACAATTACGATTGGCAATTCCATCATAACTGCCAACCCAATGGCTTCACTTTTAAGCGAAAGGCCGGGGCCTGAAGTACTTGTAATAGGCAGTGCACCAGCGAATGATGCACCAATTGTAGAAACAATTCCTGCTATTTCGTCCTCAGCCTGAAAAGCAATGGCTGAAAATTGTTTGTGCCGCGAAAGTTCCTGTAATATTTCAGAAGCCGGTGTAATTGGGTACGATCCAAGAAATAAATTCCTGCCGGATCTTTCTGATGCAGCAAGGAATCCCCACGCTGTTGCCAGGTTTCCGGTCACATTTCGGTATAGTCCTGAATCAAGTGGAGCTGGTTCTATTCTAAAAGTATTCGCAAAAGCTTCGATGGTGTGCGCAAAATGATAACCTGCAGTCAGCACCTTTTTGTTTGCCTCAACAACAAGGGGATTTGCCTTAAACTTCTGTTCGAAAAACTTAAATGTTTTCTTGTAATTCCTGTTGAACATATAAAAAACCATGCCCAACGCAAACATATTTTTAGATTTCTGTGCCGACTTATTGTCAATGTGCAATTCTTTAACGGCTTCACGGGTAAGTGTAGTAACAGGGGCCTCAACAACCAGATGCCCCGTAAGTGATCCATCTTTCAATGGGTTTGTTTCGTACCCAGCCTTGGTAAGGTTTTTTTCAATAAATGCATCTGTATCAACAATGATAATTGCTTCGTTTGTGATCCATGTCATATTCGCCTTTAATGAAGCCGGATTCATGGCAATCAATACATCAGCAAGATCACCAGAGGTGTGAATATCAATTCCACCAAAATGAATCTGAAAACCTGATACCCCGGAAACTGTACCTTGCGGAGCACGTATCTCAGCAGGATAATCAGGAAATGTCGCAAAGTCGTTTCCAGCAAACGCTGTAGAGTCAGAAAACAAATTCCCTGTTAACTGCATACCATCACCTGAATCACCGGCAAACCTGATTACTGCGGTCTCAAGATCGACTACTCTATCCTTTTTGGAAGCCATAAATAAGTTGCTTTTATTAATGAGCAAAATTAGTCTTAATAACTACTACTAACATGCAAAACAAGGTATTTTTTCAACACCATAATCATATTTAGTGAAGATTATAAATTAGCTTACAAAGTGTTGGCTTTTTGATCTTTAGAAAATTCAGCTGTCTTGTAACAATTTGCGTTATAAATTCATTCACACATTCCGATATACTGCATAAACAGTAACAATTGGTCAACCGGAAAAGTGTTTCCAAATGTGTTATTTAGATTCTCTAAAAATTTTTTTGTGAGCCATGCCAATCAAAAAGGATATCTCTATATTTGCCGCAATTATTAACAACAATAAATTCAGTTAACTATGGCTTACGTAATTAATGATGACTGTACCGCTTGTGGCAGCTGCATTGACGAATGCCCGGTGGATGCCATCGCTGAAGGTGATATCTACGTAATCGATCCTGATCTTTGT
>JAUXBM010000199.1 GCA_030619415.1 Chlorobiota bacterium | reverse complement strand
TTTTATCGACAAAAGAACCAATTAAAACGAATGTCATGAAAAAAACAATGATTGCCTTTTTCGCTGCTTGTTTACTGAGCTTCTCTCTAATTTCCCAAAATACCGCCGATTTTGCCAATGAAAAAGATTGGACCTGGTTTGGGATTGATTATACGAATTGTTATTTTATTGGCCCCATCGATTTTCCGAACTTAACTGACCTTGAAAGCAAGATAAGTGCATGGAATGAACTGGTTGTTGTAGAAAGGGCAAAGTATATTGAGAAAACCCTCAAAGGAAGAAAGATCAGCTATTATACCGATATGGTTAAAGATCTCAATAGTGAGATCGATGTAAAAAGCAGGCTGTCTGACGATGATTTCAAATCAACTCATATGGAATCGCCCATGATACAGGAGATTGTCAGTAAATATTCCATTCCAGAAGAAATGACGGGAGTTGGGCTGGTTTTTATTGCTGAAAGTTACAGCAAACCAAATGTTCAGGGAGCCTATTATGTTACGTTTTTCGACATTGCCACAAAAAAAGTATTGAGCACCGAAAGAATGCTTGGCAAAGCCAGTGGTTTTGGACTTAGAAATTATTGGGCAAATTCCTATTATGTCGTATTAAAAGCCATTGGTAAAAAATATTAGTGCCTGAAAATGAAGCGTTTCTTTTTGGCCTGTGTACTGATATTTTCATTTTTATTTGGATTTTCGCAAACAGGCCTGATGATAGTTGAGGTACATGGTATCAATTCGCAAGAAGGCCGGCTAATGATTGGCCTTTTTAATAGTGAAGATGATTTTCGCTCGAAATCAAACCCTGTTTTTACTGAAACAATAAATCCTTCTGATTCTGTTGTTCGCTGCTATTTTAAAGATTTACCATCAGGCAGCTTTGCTTTAGCTGTTTTTCACGATGCCAACAATGACGAAACATTAAACACAAAAAAACTCGGAATTCCAATCGAAGGAGTTGGGTTTTCGGGAACAAGTCAAAAAAGTTTGAGGCCTCCAAAATATGAAGAGGCTTTGTTCAAATTTATTAATGATACCACCATTGCCGTCCATCTGACCTATCCAAAAAAAAGCAGTCAATGAACCCTGTTTATTTGTTGTGGACAGGCTGTTGATAAACCGGATCAATTTTTCATGTTCTTCATTCTACAAAAAAGTATTTATCCATAAATTTGGCGATTGACGTTGTGTCGTTGCATGAAAAATTTAGACAAATGAAAAAAGTATTGATTATCACTTACTCTCAGTCGGGGCAGCTCCGGGAAATTGTTGCGAACATCCTGAAACCACTGGAGGGAAAAGTAGAAATTCATACTGAACATTTAAAACCCGTACCGGCATACCCATTCCCATGGAATGATCTCACTTTTTGGGATGCGATGCCCGAATCCGTCAGGATGATCCCGTCAGGGCTCGAACCTTTTGGAATAAATACAAACGCTGAATATGACCTGGTCATTTTAGGATATCCTATCTGGTTTCTTTCGCCACCGATCCCATTAACCACTTTTCTAAAATCTGAAAAAGCGCAACTACTACTGAAGAACAAGCCTGTTGTCACAGTTATCGGAGCCAGGAATATGTGGGTCAATGCACAAGAAAACGTAAAGAAAATGATTGCTGAAGCCGGCGGATTACTAAAAGGCAACATTGCATTAAGCGATAATCACCATAATTTAGTGAGTGTTATCACCATCAGTTATTGGATGATGACCGGAAAAAAGGACCGTTACCTGGGTATATTCCCAAAACCGGGAGTTTGTGACAGCGACATTGCGCAATCAGAAAGATTTGGAAAACCGATTCTCGCATCGCTGAACAGCGATAGCTGGGATGATCTGCAAGATGAACTAATTCGCTTAAATGCAGTTGATATAAAACCTGAAATTGTGTCGATAGAAAATAAGGGCAAAAAACTGTTTAAAATATGGTCTGCATTCATCTTAAAAAAAGGAGGCCCCGGAAACCCTGAACGAACCCGACGACTGAAAATCTTTAAATGGTATTTGCTATTTGTTATTTTTGCGGTCTCGCCCATAGCGACGATTTTATTTTACCTGACATATCCTGTATTCTTCTGGAAAATAAACAGGAACATCAGGTATTTTAAGGGGATTGGGTTGAGATAGAAAAGTATTTTTTGATTATGAATGATGTTTACCTGAACAGGATAGAAAAGTTTTTACCAAATGAGCCCGTTTCGAACGATGAGATTGAAAACCGTCTCGGCCTGATCAACGGGCAGGAATCCATCAACCGCGGCCTGATATTGCGCAGCAACCAGATAAAAACCAGGTATTATGCCATGGATGCCGATGGCAAGCCTACACACTCCAATGCTGAACTTACCGCCCTTGCCATTCGTAAACTCTTTGATGATAAAATCAAGTTGGAAGATATTGATTTACTGGCTGCAAGCACATCATCACCTGATGTAATCCAGCCTTCGCATGCCTCAATGGTTCACGGTGAATTGGGAGGCCATCCCATGGAAATAATGTCGGCAGCCGGCACCTGCAATGCAGCGATGTTATCATTAAAATATGCAGTCATGGCTATCAAAACGGGTGAATCTGAGAATGCTGTATGTGCAGGATCGGAAACCCTGGGATCGTGGATGCTTGCACATAATTATGAGCCGGAGATAGATAAACGAAAAGAGATTGAAAAAAATCCATACATCGCTTTTGAAAAAGACTTTTTGCGTTGGATGTTATCAGATGGCGCTGCTGCTGTTTTGCTTCAGAATAAACCCAATGAAAGTGGATTTTCGTTGAAAATTGACTGGATAGAACTGGTGTCCTTTGCGAATGAACTGGAAACTTGTATGTACGCTGGCTGCGAAAAGCTTGAAGACGGGAGTTTAAAAGGTTGGAAAAACATGACGCCCGAAGAACGGGAGAAAAAGTCAGTATTCTCCCTGAAACAGGACACACGACTGTTACAGGAACATGCCATCGGTGCCGGAGCTGCTTATTTAAAGAAAATGATGGACAAACATGAATTGGCAGTTTCTGAAATTGATTATTTCCTGCCTCATCTTTCTTCATTGTTTTTCAAAAAAAATGCGCACATAGGATTGCAGGAAGCCGGGGTGAATATACCTTTAGAAAAATGGTTCATCAATCTTAACAAAGTAGGCAACATCGGCACTGCTTCGGTATTTTTCATGATTGAAGAATTATTTCACTCCGGAAAATTAAAGAGAGGAGACAAGATTCTGGCAATGGTCCCCGAGAGCGCCCGCTTTTCTTATACCTATTTGTCACTTACTGTTGTATAGGGGTTCGTACTGAATTCATTTTCCCCACCCATTGATTTTGCTATTTTTGATGAAATAATTAAAAATACTAAATATGGCCAGGAAGGTTTTGTTAAATCAGGTTGAAACCGAGAAATTAATTCCCCAAAAACACCCAATGGTGATGGTGGATGGCCTCATTGGTCATGATGATTTGAAAACCAGATCAAGACTTGGCCTTTTCAAGGAAAATATTTTCTGCAATAACGGTTACTTTACCGAACCAGGCTTGATAGAAAACATGGCACAAACCGCTGCATTAAGGGCAGGATACATCGTTAAACTCGCTGGAAATGAACCGGCAACCGGATTTATCGGGGCGGTTAAAAAGTTCAGGTTGTATGATCTTCCCAAAGACAATGAAGTCCTGCATACTGAAATCTCTGTTGTAGCAGAGTTACTGAATGCCCTGTTAGTAAAGGGAAAAGTTTTCGTCGATCTGACCCTAGTGGCCGAAGCGGAATTGAGTATTTTTACGCAGCAATAATTTACCAAAAATGAAAGCCAAAGAAGTACCGCAGGATGATGCCGATATGATGC
>JAUXBM010000003.1 GCA_030619415.1 Chlorobiota bacterium | reverse complement strand
GGTTGAAAAAACTTCTGTTTAAACTTTTTATAATTCCAGTCCTCTTGTTTCGACCTTTCAGGAGCAAGGCCACCTGAAAGGTCAGGTTCTGTTTAATTGGTTGGGCGACGATATTGACCAGCCATATAGTCGTCCGACCAATAGCCCAAGAGTAAAGATAAAAGATAAAAGGCAAAAGATAAAAGTAAAAAGGATTGATGAATTCTAAGAACATCAGTTGCCTTGACCTTTAGGTCGGGGGTGGAGAAAGATAAAAAAGTATGCCTGCTTTTTGTATACAGCCCCCTGAATTACTTCAATTCTAAAAGCACAACATTTTCAACATGATGCGTTTGGGGGAACATATCAACAGGCTGAACTTTTTTGACCTCATACTTTTCATTCAGAATGGCAATATCACGAGCCTGGGTGGCTGGATTGCAACTTACGTAAACAATTTTCTCAGGCTCAACAGCTAATATTTGCCGCACAACTTTTTCATGCATTCCGGCGCGAGGGGGATCGGTAATAATTAAATCCGGTTTTCCGTGCTTTTCAATAAAACTTTCATCAAGCACTTTGGCAAGATCTCCGGCATAGAAGTCAACATTGTCAATACCGTTTAATTTTGCATTTTCAAAAGCATCTTTTACGGCCTCTTCCACATATTCAATACCAATAACTTTCCTGGAAAAACGGGCTATAAAATTTGCAATTGTTCCGGTGCCGGTATACAAATCATAAACCAGTTCATCACCTTTGAACTCTGCGAATTCAAAAGCAGTTTTATATAATTGAAAAGCTTGTTCAGAATTGGTTTGGTAAAATGATATCGGACCAATTTTAAATCTTAATGGGTCTTGTCCCTCAACAGGCGCATTCATTTCTTCCATAATAAATGGATTTCCATCAAAAAGGTGAATCTCCAAATCTGAAATAGTATCGTTCCTTTTGCCATTAATCACATACATCAATGAAGTTATCTCAGGAAATGACTCCTTTAAAAATCCCATTAACCCTTCGATTTGTGAACTTTCATCCTCCCTGAAAACAACAATAACCATCAACTCACCCGTTGAAGATGTACGTATCAGCAAATTTCTTAACAGCCCTTCCCAATTACGGACGTTATAGAATGAGAGTTTATTTTTAATGGCATAACCCTTAACTGCAAGCCTTATCTTGTTTGATGGATCTTTCTGCAGGAAACATTCCTCAATATCCAGAATTTTATCAAACATTCCGGGCAGATGAAACCCAAGACCATTTGTATCTTCAGGGCCTCCCTCCTCTTTTGATGGATCGAAATCGGTAAGCCACCGACGATTTGAAAAAGTATATTCCAGTTTGTTGCGATAATAGAAAGTATTTTCAGATCCGATGATCGGCAGAATCTCAGGATAAGATACCTTGGCAATTCGGTCAAGGCTGTCTTTTACCTGTTTCTGCTTATACTTCAATTGTTCTTCGTAAGCGAGATGCTGCCATTTGCAGCCGCCGCATAATCCAAAATGAGCACACTCAGGTTTTATTCTCAATGACGATGCCTGATGAATTTTTGTAATCTTCGCTTCGTAATAAGACCTCTTTTTTTTAAATACCTGAACATCTACAATATCACCGGGAGCCGCGAATGGCACAAATACCACTTTCTCGTTCCAGCGCCCGACAGCCTTACCTTCGGCACCCGCATCAATAATCTCAAGATTCTCTATAAGAGGTAGTGGTCTTTTTTTTCGTCCCATCGGTTTAAATTTGGACGGCAAAAATATGGTATTTAGGTTAAGGTGCTAATGTGCTAATGGGTTGATGTGCTGATGTGCTAATGGGTTGATGTGCTGATGTGGTAATGTGCTAATGGGTTAATGTGCTGATGGGTTGATGTGCTGATGTGCTGATGTGCTGATGTGCTGATGTGCTAATGTGCTGATGTGCTAATGGGTTGATGTGCTAATGGGTTGATGTGCTGATGTGGTAATGTGCTAATGGGTTGATGTGCTGATGTGCTAATGTGGGGATGTGCTAATGGGTTAATGTGCTGATGTGCTGATGTGCTAATGGGTTAATGTGCTGATGGGTTGATGTGCTGATGTGCTAATGGGTTGATGTGCTGATGTGCTGATGTGGGGATGTGCTAATGGGTTAATGTGCTGATGTGGTAATGTGCTAATGGGTTAATGGTAATTGGTTATTGGTAATTCCTCGCATCCCGTACCTCGCACCCCGTACCCCGAAACGTTAATCCCTAAAATGCCACCTGGAACCTTACCATCGCAATATTGGCGGACCCTGATTCCAGGACATCGGAATAGATATAGTTGAAGGAGAACCGTGTGGCTGGATTTAGATACCAGTTAACGCCAAAAGTAAAGTCAGTCATCGCTCCTCCATTCATATCTTTGTCATTGAGGTCAATATGTGAAAATCTTATCGCCAGTTCCCAGGCTCCTGCCCCTCCTTTTCCAAGATTTTTTTTCGGAGTTATCCTGCCAAAGCAAGCCTTACCCTGGCTGTAATTCCTGTGTTCTCCGGTGATGAACCAGCTAAACAAACCATAAAGAGCAGAATAATTATAAATCGAGTGTTCCGCTATTGATGTATCTGATGGTGCTACTCTTGACGTCATGTATTCACCCTGGATAGAAAAAGGTCCGGAGACAAAAGCCAGCTCCCCCGCAAAAACATCGGCTCTTTTTACTGCATCTACTTTTAATTTCACATATTTTGGAGCCAGGTGTGTTTCAGGTCTTTGACTATATGAGAATTCTAAATTGTGCTGAAATTGATCTTCATACGCAATGCCCAAATGCAGCACTGTAAAACGCCCATCTGGCTTGTAAAGGGGTTGACCCGAAACTCTGGCTGTTAAACGATATTGATCGCCAAGGTATTTACCTACATTTCCTGTTGGAAAAAAGTATCCCGCAAACCACGCAAATCGTTTGTTAAAATGTTTGTTATAGATCATAAATCCCAGGTCGCGCTCTGGCGTGAAGGCATTGGTTAAACCTCTTTCCATGAAAGTGGCATATTTTGAACTGGTTTGCATCTCAAGTCCAAATGGTTGTTTAAAATGACCTGCCCTGAAGTTGCCAATTCCGGGAATTTTAACTACTTCAATATAAGCATCTTTAACGCCCGCATCCCCGGTTGAAAAATCAAATTGAAGTTTGTATTTGATATTACCGTATAAGGTTCCAGAACTAAATAACCTTATGCGTCTGAATTCTGCCCCATTCTGCGCTTCAAAGTCTTCTGACAATGAAGGATTCTGATAGATGTTCATTACATCAAACTGAACGCGTCCACCAAATTTTATCTTGAACTTCCCGTCAGAACGGTTTACCTGTACGCCCTGATCCCATTTGGCTTCCCATGTAGGTTTTTCTTCTTCCTGACCTGCTAATAATATACTAATCAGTAAGGTGAAAAATAAAGATAAACTACGTTTCATTTAACAGGCAATAAGAAACAAATATATTACTATATGCGAAGATATTTTAGTGATTTTACAAATTCATAATTGATATAAATAAAATGAATTATGCGGATGAAATTAAATAACCCAATATCATGTTTTATTACATTTGTATCAAAGGCGAAGAACATGAAAATATTATCCCTAGAACAAATCCGTAAAGCTGATGATTATACAATAAAAAACGAGCCTATCGCTTCTATTGATCTTATGGAAAGGGCTGCTAATCAGTTGTTCAAATGGGTTAAAAAAAGAGTGGCTAAATCTCACAATATTCACATTTACATTGGATTGGGAAACAATGGAGGGGATGGTTTGGTGCTGGGTCGTTTACTCGCTAAAAAGGGTTATGATGTCAGGTTCAATGTAATCAGGTATTCAGACAAAACTTCAAAAGATTTTCAAATCAATTTAGACAGATTGCTTGAATTGAAAATGGAACAGAATATCACCGAACTTAAATCTAATACAGACTTTAAAGCTATTGGCGAGGATGATATAGTTATTGATGCTGTTTTCGGATCGGGACTTGCGCGTTCAATCTCAGGATTTGTGGGCGATGCCATCAGACATATGAATTCGAACAATGCTGTTAAAATAGCCATCGATGTTCCTTCAGGACTTTTTGCAGATTCACTAACTGAACTGAACTCGAGTACCGTTTTCAGAGCAGATTATACTTTAAGCTTCCAAATGCCAAAATTGGCTTTTATGTTGCCGGAAAATGATCAGTTCGTGGGTGAGTGGAATATACTTGATATCGGTCTTTCACCTGATTTTATCAACCGGGCTGAATCGAAAAACTTCTATATGCAGCGCCGGGATATTGCTCCAATGCTGAAAAAAAGAAAAAAATATGACCACAAGGGAACATATGGACATGCCTTATTAATAGCAGGAAGTTATGGAAAGCTGGGTGCTGCAATATTGGCATCCAAAGCCTGCCTCCGATCGGGTGTGGGGCTGTTGCATACGCATATTCCAAAGGTTGGTTATGAGATTATGCAGATTGCCTCGCCTGAAACCATGCTTAGCATTGACCGTTATGATAATTACTTTTCAGAAGTGCCGGATATGAATATGTATAATGTTGTTGGCATTGGCCCTGGATTAGGCATGGAACATCAATCTCAGATGGCGCTAAAATTATTAATCCAGGAATTTCAACAGCCTATTGTTTTTGATGCAGATGCCCTTAATATACTTGCTGAAAACAAAACCTGGCTGTCCTTTCTTCCAAAAGGCAGCATCCTTACCCCCCATCCAAAAGAGTTTCAACGGCTGGCTGGCAAATGGACCAACGATTTCGAAAAACTGCAATTACTCCGAAATTTCTGCACAAAAAACAATGTTTATGTAGTTCTTAAGGGAGCTCACACAGCAACCTGTTTTCCCGATGGAAATATCTATTTTAACTCCACCGGAAATCCGGGAATGGCAACAGCAGGCAGCGGTGATGTTTTAACGGGTATGATAACCGGATTAGTTGCTCAGGGCTATACTTCCGGTAAGGCTGCCGTTATTGGCGTATTTTTACACGGATACGCCGGAGATCTTGCTGCTAAGAAAAAAGGTCAGGAAGCGTTGATTGCCGGGGATATTGTGGAGGAGATTGGGAAGTTGGATTTTTGATGTTAGATGTTGGATGTTGGGATGTGCTAATCAGTAATTTTCAAGTTTTTTTTAAACGAGTGCTATACCCTTACACCATTATACCATTAAATCACAAATCTCAAATCATTATATCGCTTCCGTTTCAACTACTTTAGCCAGCAGATCTTCGTAAGGAAGCATTAAAAATTTATTTCCTTCAAAATCAAATTCAGTACCTCCGTACTTTTTATAAAACACAGTATCGCCAACTGAAATTTCAGGATTTTCAACATTGCCAATGGCTACCACTTTGGCATATTGTGGTTTTTCTTTGGCACTATCCGGAATGATAATACCCGATGCAGTTTGTTGTTGACCTTTTTCTTCTGAGATATCCAGAAGAACGTTTTCGTTTAAGGGTTGTAATTCTTTCATTTGTATGTTTATTAATTATTTATTTCAAGTAATGTATTGATCTTGTTTTTATCAAAACCAACAATCATCTGTCCATTTATGTCTGTTTGGGGAACACCTTGCTGACCACTTTTTCGCGCCATCGCCTCAGCAGATTTTTGATCCTTGCTCACATCAACTTCCCGGTAACGGATTCCATTATGATCAAGATGCCGTTTTAAGGTTGTACACCATGAACAAGTCGGAGTGGAATAAACAGTTACTCTTTTCTGCGGTTTCTCTCCGTCAACTGTCTTAGCTGAGAAAAGTGAACTTTCGAACAAAGATTCATAAAAACCTTCATCATTGCATCCTTTTACAGTTTTCACAAATCTTTTACCTTCAAAAATTAGAAGAGTTGGCGCAGAGGTGATGTTGTATTTTGGATGAATGTCTTTGATTAAATTTACGTCAGCAGTAAATATATTTATATCCTGAAGTTTGCCCGAGGCGATGTCTACAGCGTGATAACTACAATCACTTGCATCGGATCCCTTTTTATAGATCAGAATATAATTCTTTGAATCTTCTTGCAGGAGGGAAAGCATTTCTTCATGCGAACCAATTGCTTTTAAAGCCATATTCCTAAATTTTATTTGGCACTGATCAAATTATATGCCATTGCAGAAAAAGCTATTTTAGAAGTGTCGATTTTTCAGTACTGACAAAATTTCACTTCTACGTCAGTAAATAAATGGAAATATCTTTTTCGTTTTCTCTTGATACGCAGCATAACCTTTAAAATGAGTAACCAAATGCGTTTCTTCAAATTGAATTTTTAAGAGTAATGTAATCATAAGAACACAGAAAACGATCAAGCGGGTAAAGTTGTAATAATCTATTAATAATGGTAGCAGAAAGAGCAATTGCGCAAAATACATGGGATGTCTTATCACTCCATAAATACCATTTGTGATAAGTTGTCCATTCTTTTTATTTAATGGAGTAATATTGAAATTTCCAATTCTAATTGTATAAATGGCAAGCAGACCCGTAAAGACACCAACACTTTCAATAAGTATTCCGGCATAACCTGTAGTCAATAAAGGAGCCGACGACAGGAGATAGGCCAAACTGGAAAGTTGTAGAAAGACGAGTAGATATGGATATATTTTTTCCTGAAACATAGGCGTCAAAAACCGGCTCCGGCGACTAAATCAATTGCAAGTAGAGAGAAAGCCTTTTTTACCAAAGCCGGCAAACAAAGTTAAACATTTGTATGTTTGTAAGACCAAACTTATAAACAATGAATAACACTGCCTGTGCCGGTAATCGTGGTAAAGATATCCGTTCCGATTGTTATGTTGAATTAGAAATTTTACCTTCAGGAGGTATCGACATTAACCTGACAAGCAAAGTTGAAGCACTTTATGGAAAAAGTATAAGAAAACTGGTCAATAAGGTTCTTGATTATTTTGAGATTCAGCATGCTAAAATCTTAATTGAAGATGCCGGTGCGCTTGATTTTGTGCTCGCTGCAAGAATGGAGGCTACGGTAAAAAAATTGATCGAATCAGATAAAGATTACCTTACTCCTATTCTTCCGGAAAATAAAAGAGATTTTGCTAAAGATTCTTTCCGGTTTTCGCGGCTGTACCTTCCGGGAAACAGTCCGAAATTGATGCTTAATGCAGGCATTCATCATCCTGATGGTGTAATACTTGACCTTGAAGATTCAGTAGCCCCGGATCGTAAATACGAAGCAAGCTTCCTGGTAAGGAATGCATTGCGAAGTGTTAATTTTTATGGTGCAGAGAAAATGGTCAGGATAAACCAGATTCCAAAGGGCCTTGATGATTTACGGTTTATTGTTCCGAATCATGTTGATCATATTTTAATACCCAAATGCGAATCTGCTGAAGATATAAAGTGGGTGAATGAAGTAATCGATGTGCACAAGAAAGATCACGGAATAGAAAAACCAATCTGGCTGATGCCAATTATTGAAAGTGCCAAAGGTGTGATGAATGCATATGAAATAGCAAATGCAGCCGAAAATGTAGCAGCCATAGCAATTGGACTTGAAGACTACACCGCAGATATTGGAACTATGAGAACCAATGAAGGAACCGAATCCTTTTTTGCACGAAGTATGGTTGTTAATGCAGCTCGGGCAGCGGGTATTCAGCCCATTGATTCTGTATTTTCTGATGTATCGGATATGGAAGCACTTGCAAAAAATGTTCAGCAATCCAAAGCATTGGGTTTTGATGGGATGGGCTGTATTCATCCACGTCAAATTGAGGTGATTCATGAAAATTTCGCGCCTGAGGAAAAGGAAATAGAAAAAGCAAAAAAAATTGTAATTGCCTTCAAGGAGGCTGAAGCCAAAGGCTTAGGCGTAGTATCACTCGGTTCAAAAATGATAGATCCACCAGTGGTGAAGCGAGCAGAGAAGACCATTAAGATGGCAATTGAAACAGGGAAATTAGATAAAAGTTGGACTTCAAGCGGTTAAATAGTGAATGGAGATTGAATGATGAATGATGAATGATGAATGGTGAATGCTTAATGGTTAATGGTCATTGGAACCGTTATTAAATATAGACTACCACCAATGACCAATGACCAATGACCAATAAATAGCCAGATCTTACAAATAATGAGAATCAAAAAATTGATATAAAAAATGGATAAATACTCCAATCTAACAAAAAACGCCGCGGGCCGCACCGTACCAACAATCATTAATGGCGGGGAGCACATCCCGTTTCAAGGAGTTGGAAAATACAAACCTACCGGTCGGAAGTTCGGACCAAAAATTTCCAGTTGCGCCGATTATCCGGATGATGGGAATAAAACTGTTGAGAATCTAAAAGCTGCATTGATCAATTCCGGATTGAAAGACGGGATGACCATTTCTACTCATCATCACTTTCGCAATGGCGACCTAATAGCAAACCAAATTTTCGATATTGCGAATGAGCTGGGAGTAAAAGATTTGAGGTGGTATCCTTCAGCATCATTTCCTTGCCAGGAAGGCTTGATCAAATACCTCGAAGACGGTACCATCAACCGGATTGAAGGCAGCATGAACGGGCCTCTGGGAAGATTTACTTCACAAGGTAAAATGAAAGGCATGTCGATTTTACGGTCACATGGTGGCCGCTACCAGGCTGTTCAGGATGGAGAAGTACAAATTGACATTGCAGTGATTGCCGCCCCAACATCCGATCCATTTGGGAATGCCAACGGTGTTGACGGCCCTGCTGCTTGTGGACTTTTGGGTTTTGCTCTCGCTGATTCTCAATACGCTGATAAAGTAATTGTTGTAACTGACAACCTTGTACCTTTTCCATGTATACCGTGGCAAATCCATGGTAATTATGTTGACTATGTTGTTAAAGTAGATAAAGTAGGCTTACCTGAAAGAATCATTTCGGGAACTACCCAAATCACAAAAAGCCCTGACCGGCTGCTGATTGCTGAGATTACTTCAAAATTCTGCGAGGCTGCAGGGATAATTTACGATGGCTTTTCTTACCAGGCAGGAGCCGGTGGAACTTCTTTATCGATTGGAAATTATTTTGGCGAAATTCTTCGCAAAAACAAATGGAAAGCCAGGTTTGTCAGGGCTGGCAGCAATAAATACCCGGTTGAGATGCTGGAGGGCGGTTTGATCGATTACATCCTCGATGGCCAGACATTTGACCTTGACGGTGTTCGTTCTATGCGTGAGAATCCAAACCATGTGAACACCTCCCCTTTCACCTCTTACAATTATCATGGAAAAGGAAATTTTGCTTCTATGATTGATGTTGTCATTTTAGGAGCAACGGAAGTTGATGTGAATTTCAATGCAAATGTAGTTACACACTCTGATGGTTATATGTTGCATGGTATCGGTGGCTGGCAGAATTGTCTTTTCTCAAAGTGCACTATTTTACCTATTCCTCTTTTCCGCGACAGGATTCCGGTGATCCGTGAAGAAGTTACTACCCTTGTTGGACCGGGTGAACTGATTGATGTCATTGTGACAGAAAGAGGTTTAGCGATTAATCCACTGAGACAGGATTTAATTGAAAAAACGAAAAACTCAGGCCTTCCGATTAAAACTATCGGGCAGCTTAAAGACGAAGCTGAGGCGATATGTGGCAAACCCGAAAATATTGTTTTGGATGATGAATTAGTAGCTGCTATTAAATGGGTAGATGGAACTGTAATTGATGCGGTGAGGAAAGTCCCAACTTAGACCTGCCAGGCTGAAAGCACAATCTAATTGGTATAGGCATCCGACAAAAAGATTAAAAATCTTCAGCCCTTTACTTCCAGATTACACCTGCCCGACTACATCATTCAGGCGGGAATCTGGAAGAGCCCGCGCATAGTTCAATTCTTCGAGCGTGGACGCTCGAAGCGGAGGGGTTAAAAATAAATCCAATGCCCAACAAAACCATCCTGGCTATTGTATTCTAAGGTTGGAAAAGGAAGTTTTACAAAACTCAATAACTTAAATGTAAATCTTAAAAAACCTGAATTGGTTTTGATTCTTGTCCAGTCTATATCCATGGACACATAATATTGACTTACCCTATCGAAATGCGGTGGATATCCATCATCATCAGGCTCCGGATTTGATTCCGGGCCCAGCATACCTTTGGCACCATAACCTGCCGCAACATTTATCCACGCCGGGAAACGAGAGTCCCTCTTGATAAATGACCTGATATTAGCGGAAAGCCAATACGTATGGCCGTTGTAATCTTTCAAAATCCGTTGACCGGTAGTTTCGCCAAGCTGTTCCGGCCTGTATTGAGCGTATTCAGTGGGATGATAGCTAAATTTCATCATGATGCGTTGTTCTTCCCATAGCAGGTTTTGTGTAACAGAAAGTCCGGCACCAAGTCCATTGGCAATCAGGTCAGTATATGAAGCCCCGTATTCTGCCGAAAATCCATCCAGGATTTCAATTACTGTCATTGAGCCAAAACCAATCAATCCTCCATACCATGCCGCCTTTTTCTTGTTCACTCCTGCCCATCGGAGCATCCAATAACCATAGTTGGTAAAAGTATAGGCAGTTTGTGCATGGCCAATCTTGTCAACACCTCTCCAGTACTGACTATCATCAATAAAGTGAAAACTGCTTGACGGGCTGTCTTTATACCATGCAAAATAGAGTGTTGTTAATGTTGCTGCATAAGTTACTGTAGTGGCAATAATAACCGTATTCAATCTTTTTCGATGGATAGTATCAGGATATACTGTGTATTGGGAAATGGATGTTTGCGTAATGAGCACAAACACAATGAACAACAAAATGGTTTTTATGTTTTTTCGGTAGTTGACCAAGTTTACTTGAATTCAGAAATCAATTCAAAGATAATTTTTGTTTTGGCATCCAACAGTTTTTGTGATTTTGCTTCTGCAAGAAAACGTAGATATGGTTCTGTATTGCTTGGCCTGATATTGAACCACCAGTCTTCAAAATCGAGGCGATAACCATCGAAATCAAGAAATCGATCAGGCGGCTCATTCGCTTCAAAGTAGGCTTTTACGGCATCCATCGCCTGCTGTTTCTGATCTAGTTTGAAGTTCACTTCACCGGTATTGGCATAAGTTGAGATGTCTGACATGACCTCAGAAAATACTTTCCCTTGTTTATGGAAATCATTTACAATTCGTAAAACAATCAAAGCCGCCAATAGCCCGCTATCTGAATAATAAAAGTCACGGAAATAATAATGACCTGCCAGCTCTCCTCCATAAATTCCATCAACTTCTTTCAACTTTGTAGCTCCGTAAGCCCTTCCAACACGCCAGGTTTCAACATCAACATTAAATTGCCCCAGATAATCAGCAACGGCCTTTGACGTCCTAATATCCTGAACCACTTTTCCTGACTCTTTTCTTTCTTCAAAAAAGTAATGACCCAAAAGTGCAATGATCAGGTCAGGTGAAATAAACCGACCTTTTTCATCAATAAACATAACCCGGTCAGCGTCCCCGTCAAAGATCAACCCAATATCTGATTTGTTTTCGAGGACAGCTTTTTTGATTTGCTCCTGGTTTTCAGGCTCCAGTGGATTGGGTTCATGAGCAGGAAAATTCCCATCCAGTTCACAATTCAGGTAAAGAACTTTCTCGCCAAAAAGTTGCTTTGCGAACAAGCCGGCCATTCCATTCGAAATATCGATGGAAACATTCAGATTAGAAAAATCTGTTTGATAATCCTTTAAAAAATTAAGATAGTTTGAATTCAGATCGATGGATTCTATTTTTCCTTTTTGCTTTTTCAGAATCGGTTCATTTTCCCTTATCAAAGCCTCTATTTGATTTAGTCCGTTATCGTAACCGACAGGTAAAACATTTTTACCGGAAAACTTTAGTCCATTGTAAAATTTGTGATTATGTGATGCCGTGATCATAACCGAAGCATCAAAATCAAACTTCCCGGTTCCCCAATAGATCATTGGTGTGGTTGCAAGTCCGGCATCCACGACATCTGCGCCGGCATCTGTAATTCCATCGGTTAGGGCATCGAACATCTCATTTGAAGATAATCTTACATCCTGACCAATTAAAACGCTCGTAGCATTAAGGACTCCCGGAAGGAAATAACCAATTTTGTAAACCAGGTCGGGATTCAAATCTGTTCCCCAAACTCCACGGATGTCGTATGCTTTGAATGCGGTCATTTTTTTTGGTCATTGGTCATTAGGCTTCGCTGTCATTAGTCACTGGGCTTCGCCGTCATTGGTCATTGGGCTTAGCTGTCATTGGTCATTAGTGGTCATTGAGCTTAGCCGTCATTGGTCATTGGTGGTCATTGGTTGCAGTTGTTACAATAGTTGCAATGGTTACAATGGGTTCAATTGTTGCAGTTGATGCTTAGCTTTTACCCGGACTCTTCCAAGTTCCATTAAACCTTTGTAAAATGATTTAATGCGTTAATGTTTAAATGATATAATGCTTCAATGATTTTTACTTTTCCTGTCATATCTATATTATTTATTATCTCATTCCCTTATTCCCACATTCTCTCATTAGCACATTGACACATTAACACATTATCAAATCTTCAAATCAACCGCCTACCATCTTCCAGTTTCCGTCTCCTTCAACCTTACTGATTAGTGATTAGTGAATGGTGATTAGTGATCCCCCCCATCATTCATCATTCACTCCTCAACATTCAACATTCATCCTTCAACCCTCAACCTTCAACCCTCAACCCTCAACCTTCATCATTCATCATTCATCCCTCAACCTTCAACCTTCCCCCTTTTACTTTTTACTTTCTACTTTTTACTTTTGCCTTTCCTCTTCCTATCTATAAACACCCATTTCATCCAGGGCTTTCTGGTATTTACGAGCATTCTTCCTGTGCTCGGCATTGGTCTTTGCGAAGGCGTGGTATCCCGATAAATCATCACGGGCACAAAAGAACATATAATCACTCGATGTTGGGTTAAGGACTGCATCAATCGAAGAAATCGAAGGTATGCATATTGGACCCGGTGGCAGCCCAAGATGTTCGTAAGTGTTGTATGGTGAATCAAATTCCTTGTGCTTGTTTAACACACGCCTGATTGTAAAATCACCAATAGCATAAACAACAGTCGGGTCGGCCTGCAAGCGCCATTTTGATTCCAGGCGATTAAGATAAACTCCTGCTATCACCGGCTTTTCATCATTTTTGTTGGTTTCTTTCTCAACGATGGAGGATAGAGTAATTACCTCTTCTTTAGTTAATCCAACTTCTGCAGTTTTATTCAACCTGCGTTCGTTCCAGAATTTTGCATTCTCTTCAAACATTCTGTCCACAAAACCTTCCGCAGAAGTATTCCACCAAAATTCATAGGTGTTTGGAAGGAAGACACCTTTCAGGTTGGCCGAGTCTACTGTCTTGTTCGTCAAAAATGAAGGTGATTTAAGAAGATGAATTATGGCAGATGAATCAGCTTCAATTTGACTCGAAACTATTCCGGCTAATTGGTAAAGGTTTCTGAGATTATTAAATGTAACATTAACCGGTGTTTGATCACCTGACCGGAGAAGGTTGATCAATTCATCATTATTAAGGCCATTCTGGATAACATAGTGACCTGGCATAACCCGGGCTGCATAGTTTTTCTTTTCGGCCCACCATTCAAAATCCTTTCGCTGGATAATCAACCCTTTCGAATACAAGAGCTCTTTAACTCCTTCATAATCTGTCCCCGTTGGGATATAAATAGAGATACTTTTGTTTTCAGGCGTCCATACATTTGGATTGAAAACAAGGGTATATAAATAATATCCTGCGGCTCCTGCAGCAAGGATCACAATAAATAAGAACCAGTAAAGAAACTTCTTAAACTTATTCTTTTTCTTCTTCCGGGGTGCTCCGTATCTTGAATGATAATATGCCATAATTCATTAAACCGGGTTGATGATCTGAAGTAAGTATTCATCCACCCATTCATTATTTCTCAGATTCCAATCTTTTTTAACTCCAACTATTTCAAACCCATTCTTTTTAAAAAGGTCAATACTCTCCGGGTTTGTTTTTTCGATATTGCAAAACAACTGATGCAAACCTAAAACATTAAAGCTATAGTCAACCAACAAATCTATTGCTTTGCCGGCAATACCTTGTCTTCTTTCAGCCTCAATCACCATTATACCCACTCCTGCCCTTTTATGTTGCGGTTCGAAGTCAAAAAGGTCAACAGCTCCAACTAGCTTTTTGCCATTATTATCCTCTTTCTCAATGATGAACCTTGCCTGCTTTATTGCAAAGATGTCCTTATCTGAAAGCATAATAAATTGCTCAAGATCAAACCGCGAAAAAGGTGTCAATGTATTGCTGAGGTGCCACATTTTTTGATCATTTTCCATTTGGAATAGAAAATCTAAATCTTGCGGTTCCGGAGCACGGAGTGATATGTTGTTTTTATTGAGCATATTTTGAATTTGCAAATGTAGTGAGTTTAAAAATCACTTTCAAGCGTGGATGCTTTAAACAGGGGTCGGTAGTTGGTAGTCGGCGGTCAACAGTCGGCAGTCGGCAGTCGGCAGTTGGCAGTCGGCAGTCGGCAGTTCTTGTAATGCACTGAATGAACTTTAGCTTTCAGCAGGTTGAGACCGGAACCTTTGCAACAACTGCAACAACTGCAACTATTAAACCCACAACCTATATCCTTTTCCCGACCCGCCAGGTGCTGCCCACACACAAGCAATCGCTTTCGACCTTGCGGGTCACCCCGCAACCCGTCAAACCTCAACCTCCCCCTGAAAAACCAACTCAGCCGGCCCACTCAGCCAAACGGAGTTAAACGCATCTTTTTCATTTATAAAATCAACCCGGAACTCACCTCCGGTTGTATGAATCTGAAAATCTTTTTTTCCGGTTTTTAAAAATGCGGAAATGGCAGCTGCCGTGACGCCTGTTCCGCAGGATAAAGTTTCATCCTCCACCCCCCTTTCATAGGTTCGTACAAATATTCTGTCATCCGAAACTTCTACAAAATTTACATTGGTTCCATCAGGTGAAAAACGATAGGAATTACGCGTTTTCCTGCCCTCTTTTACCACATCGATTTCAGAAACCTTGTCGACAAACTCTACATAATGGGGAGAACCGGTATCAAGGAAATAGAAATTGTTATTTTTCTCAACTTCAGTAACATCTGCCATTGACACAGAAACATGATAGGTCTTATTCTTTTCAATTACTTTGTTGATTTTTGCTTCGTGTTCTCCATCATAAGCCATAAAATTCATTCTATCGTCGACAATGCCATTGATTTTTGCAAACGCAGCAATACATCTTGCACCGTTTCCACACATGCTTGCAATATTCCCATCCGAATTATAGTACAGCATCTCAAAATCAACACCATTGAAATTCTGTAATAAAATCACACCATCTGCTCCAATGCCAAAATGACGGTCGCATATTCTTCTAATGGTTATTGAATCCGGTTTGATCTGGCTTGTTCGATTATCAATGATCACAAAATCATTGCCGTTTCCCTGGAATTTTGAAAAAGGGACTATCATGTTAAAAAATTTTAAAATCTTTTTGGTTCATAAACATTGGCACTATTTTTAGCATCATTATTCTGAAAAGGTGTAGATTTAAAGAGTTCATATTTCACGAAGGTTAACAATTTTTAACCACCATCGGGAAATTATCAAACTTTATCTCCGTTTTCAGAACAAAAATAAACTAGAAACGTTATATATTTAATTTCTTTTACATAATGAAAACATTTACAAAAAGTTTTGCCGGTGCTTCAATCGCAGTTGTAGTTGTATTATTTGCCGCATTTTACATAACTGATTATTCTTTTGACAGCACACAAAAATATGACAACAACCAGTCCAGGGGGTTAAATGAATATCAGGCAACACCCATCCAAAGGGTTTCATATGGGGTGCCACAAAACGTCGATTTCACATCAGCTGCTGAAAAAACTGTAAACGCTGTCGTACATATCAAGACTGAAATGAGAGTCAAGAACTCTTCTTATGATAATTTCTTTGGTGCATTCCGCGATTATTTCGGAAACCCCTACCGTAGCGGGACCTATGTTGCATTCGGCTCTGGAGTGATCATATCACCGGATGGCTATATCGTTACCAATAACCATGTAGTGGATGGGGCAGATAAGATTACTGTAACATTTAATGACAAACGGGAGATGGAAGCGCAACTCGTAGGAAGTGATCCTACAACCGACCTGGCGCTGGTTAAAGTTGATGGTATTGACCTAACCTACCTGTCATATGGTAATTCCGATGAAATAAAGGTTGGAGAATGGGTACTTGCTGTCGGAAACCCATTTAACCTTACCTCCACCGTTACAGCAGGGATAGTAAGTGCAAAAGCCCGTAATATAGATATTCTTGGTGCGCAGTCTTCCATAGAATCATTTATTCAAACCGATGCAGTCGTTAACCGCGGAAACAGTGGTGGCGCATTGGTGAACACAGCAGGTGAACTGGTAGGAATTAATGCTGCAATCGCCTCGCATACAGGGGTATATGAAGGGTATTCCTTCGCTATTCCTGTGAATATAGTAGGCAAAGTTGTTGAGGACCTTATGCGCTACGGCGAAATTCAGCGGGCATATATTGGTGTACAAATCAGGGATATAAATGCAGAATTTGCAAAAGAACTCGGTTTAATTAAAATTGAAGGGATATTCGTTGCCAGCGTGGTGGAAGATGGAGGTGCAGATGATGCAGGTATTAGCGAAGGTGACGTTATTCTTGCTATTGATGACACGAAAATCAATAGTGTTTCTGAGCTAATGGGAACCGTTGCACAGCACAACCCAGGTGATGTAGTTCGGGTAAAAATTAACCGGAAAAATGAATACGAGACCTATGATGTAACCCTTAAGAATCAAAACCAAACTACGGCCTTAGTTAAATCTACAGATGCTTTCTACAATGATCTACTGGGCGCATCATTACAAAAAGCCTCGAACGATGATATGAGTAACTTAGGCATTAACAATGGTTTGAAGATTGTAGATATTGAGGATGGCATTCTTCGCCGCGGGGGAATTGACAAGGGGTTTATCATTATCGAAGTAAATGGAGTACGTGTGAATTCTGAAAATTCACTAAGACAGGCTATGGAAAATTCGAGGAGTAATATAGTAAGTTTAAGAGGCATGTATCTGAATGGCACCCGTGTTTCTTACGAATTTATGCTCTAATATTTGCAATTTAGAATAGTTTTAGATAACTTGCATGCCCTTTTTCATATCCGGGCAATACATCTACTCATGAGACAACTGAAAATAACCAAGTCAATTACTAACCGGAACACGGCTTCCCTTGATAAGTACCTTCAGGAAATCGGCAAAGAAAATTTAATTACCGCCGATCAAGAGGTGGAATTAGCCAGGAAGATTAAAACCGGGGACAGGTTAGCGCTCGAAAAACTTACCAAAGCTAATTTACGATTTGTTGTCTCTGTGGCAAAACAATATCAAAGCCAGGGACTTAGCCTTCCTGACCTTATCAATGAGGGCAATGTTGGCCTTATTAAGGCTGCACAACGTTTTGATGAAACCAGGGGTTTTAAATTTATATCATATGCCGTATGGTGGATCAGGCAATCTATCCTTCAGGCTTTAGCCGAACAGTCAAGAATTGTCAGACTTCCTTTGAATCAGGTAGGTTCACTCAATAAGATCAAGAAAGTAACTTCTAAACTTGAGCAGAGATATGAAAGGCCGCCTTCAAAAGCTGAGATCGCTGATGAGATGGAGGTACCCAATCATAAGATTGATTCAGCAATGAAAATTGCTACCCGCTATATCTCAATGGATGCACCAATTGCCTCTGATGAGGATACAAAATTTATTGATGTTTTTGTACCTTTCGATGGCCAGCCAACCGATGAAGATTTGATGCTGGAATCATTAGGCCATGAAATTCAACGTTCGCTGGCTACTTTAAGTGAAAAAGAAAGAGATGTCATTAATTTATATTATGGAATTGGTTTGAACCATGGTTTGACGCTTGAAGAAATTGGTGCTAAATTTGACCTTACCCGCGAACGCGTCAGACAGATTAAAGAAAAAGCCATCAGAAGGTTAAGGCATACTTCAAGAAGCAGGCTATTAAAAGCCTATCTCGGACAGTAGTCTGCAATCGTTTTAAATAAGGTATCTCAGGCAGTTTTTGTTTAAAGACTGCCTTTTTTTATTTTACATTTGCAACTTAATTAATTAATCAAAAATATTTCAAAAACCTAAACCGTAAAAAATGGAAATAGGAAAAAGTATTAATGGAAATTATGAGAAGTCGCTTGACAATTGGGCTGAGCAGGAAATGCTTGCCAACGAATTTATTAGCGTATTATCCCGCTTGTTTTACAACAAGTCAATCGAACTTGTACTGTATCGAAACCAGCTTATCGACCGCAGCGCAAGTCTGGTCCTTTACTGGCACTCTTACGTTGAGAACATTATTAATACACCATTGAAAATTGAAAATTCTTTAAAGATTGCCAAATCAATCTTACATTCCAGCGTTCCACCATCAAAAATTGATATTGGAAGGCTAAACAGGGAATGGACGCAAGAGTTCAAAAACTATGTTGACCCTGATGATTTCGTCAAACACAAATTAAAAGAACTGATTAGACAAAAACCAGCCTTCAATGAACCGACTGATGTTGTACTTTATGGTTTTGGTAGAATAGGTCGTTTGCTTGCACGCGAATTAATTATCCAGGGAAACGGTAAACAGTTGCGTGTAAGAGCTATTGTCACTCGTGGAAATGATGACACTGAGATCGTAAAACGTGCCAGTTTGCTACGTCATGATTCAGTTCACGGCCCATTCAGGGGAGTAGCAATCGAACATCTTGATGATAAGCACATTTTCATCAATGGTCACAATGTTTTAATGCTTGCCGCCAATAACCCGGAAGAAATTGATTACACAAAATACGGCATTAAAGATGCTTTATTGATAGATAATACAGGTATCTGGCGCGACAGGGCCGGACTCTCTAGACACCTCGATAGCAATGGTATTTCCAAGGTTTTACTCACGGCTCCGGGCAAAGGAGATATTCCAAATATTGTTTTTGGTGTGAACGATTCAAAAGTAAAATGGGATAAAGAAAATATATTCTCGGCGGCCTCTTGTACAACAAACGCTGCAGTTCCGATTCTTTCCATCCTCGAAACTAATCTTGGTATTATAAACGGCCATTTGGAAACAGTTCATTCATACACGAACGACCAAAACCTTTTGGACAACTATCATAAAAAAACCCGCCGTGGACGTTCTGCCCCCTTAAACATGGTTATTACCGAAACAGGTGCTGCAAAAGCTGCGGTAAAGGCCATCCCATCACTGGCAGGAAAATTAACAGGCAATGCAATCAGGGTACCCACTCCCAATGTCTCGCTGGTGGTAATGACACTAAATGTTAAAAAGGAAACTACAGTTGAAGAAGTGAACGAGATGATGAGAAAAGCATCATTATCGGGAGACCTCGTAGCGCAAGTTAGATATTCGACTTCCAACGATGCGGTGTCTACTGATTTTGTAAGTGAACCTGCTACCGCCGTATTTGATAGCCCCGCTACACAAGTTTCAGCCGATAAAAAAAGTATAGTGGTTTATGTATGGTACGATAATGAGTTTGGATACAGTTTACAGGTCTTAAGGGTTGCCAAAAAGATGGCAGGAAAAAAACGCCCAACTTATTATTAATTTGTATTTGTAACTATTTAGTGGTCATTGGGTATTCGTCATTCAATTGTCATTGGTCATTTGGAGGTCATTCGGTAGTCAATCAGTGGTCATTCAGCTATGCGTTGCAATGACGTCCGGCAACTGCCGGACTAATGACTGTGAAGCCTTAAAAAAGGCGAACTAAAATCTTTGTTAACAATTATTGAAAACCATTTTTGCTGAAAATAGTTAATTGTTGTTATTTTGTGCGCTAATCGACCACGAACAGCTATTATCTGATGAACAAGAAAGCCAAATACATTTTTGTAACCGGGGGTGTTTCCTCATCACTTGGTAAAGGAATTATCTCAGCCTCCCTGGCAAAATTGCTCCAGGGAAGAGGATTTTCCGTTACCATCCAAAAACTTGATCCATACATTAATGTAGATCCCGGAACGCTTAACCCTTACGAACATGGGGAATGTTATGTAACAGAAGATGGCGCAGAAACGGATCTTGATCTTGGTCATTATGAACGGTTTTCCGCTACTCCAACATCACAAGCCAACAATGTCACTACCGGCAGGATTTATCAGACAGTTATCAGTAAAGAAAGAAAAGGCGAATATTTAGGTACAACAGTCCAGGTAATTCCTCACAT
>JAUXBM010000187.1 GCA_030619415.1 Chlorobiota bacterium | reverse complement strand
TTCATGGCAAACACATTGTTACCATTGAGGGAATAAACATGGCAAAACTTTCGCCTGTTCAGCATATGCTGGTTGAACATAATGGCACCCAATGTGGTTTTTGTACTCCGGGATTTGTCATCTCATTGACTGCTTTCCTGCTTTCAACGGAGAAGGCTGGCGCTGAAGATGCCATTGCTGCCATCGACGGAAATATATGCAGATGTACCGGTTATAAATCTATTGAGAGAGCTGCCGATGGATTGGCATTGCTTAAAGCTGAATCGGGTAATCTCGATCCTCAGGATTGGATGATTCAAAAAGGATACCTGCCTGACTATTTCAATGATATTCCCCGAATCCTTGAAAAAATAAAATTACAGCCAAAACCTACTCGGGCAAATGGCAGAATTATGGGTGGAGGAACAGACTTGATGGTCCAGCAACCCGATGAAATTTTTGAGCAGGAATTGGATTTATTTTTTGATAATTCTGACTTAAAACAAATCGAGATAATTGATGGTTATTGTAAAATCGGTGCGGAGGTAACAGCTTCACAAATCATTGAATCGCCTATACTTCATAAGTACTTTCCAAAACTGAAACAGCATTTTAAACTCATTTCTTCAACACCCATCCGAAATATGGGTACCCTTGCAGGGAACATTGTTAATGGTTCACCAATTGGTGATTTAAGTATTTTTTTCCTGGCTCTCAATGCGGACATATTTCTAAGTCTGAATAGTAAAAAGAGAAAGCTTCCCTTAAAAGATTTTTTCCTGGATTATAAAAAGCTTAACAAATCCGATAATGAATTCATTGAAAGTATTGGCTTCCTATTGCCAGACAATTCCAATTATTTTAATTTTGAGAAAGTCAGCAAGAGGCAATACCTGGACATTGCCAGTGTTAATTCGGCGATAAGCCTTAAAATGGACGGCCATACAATTACCAGTGCGCACGTTTCGGCTGGTGGAGTCAGCCCGGTTCCGCTTTACCTGAAGAAAACATCAGCTTTCTTAAAAGGAAAATCAATCTCAACAGAAACAATCATTGGAGTAAATGCGATTGCCCAGGAAGAGATATCTCCCATTAGCGACATTCGCGGCAGCAAAGAATACAAACGGCTATTATTGAGACAATTGATTTTTGCTCATTTTATAGAATTGTTCCCGGAAAAGATTTTGGTTTCTGACTTATTAAATCTCGTTGAGGCATGAACAACATCGATGCCAAAGGACATGTGACCGGAAGATCGGTTTACCTGGATGACATTCCCGAACAAAAAGGGACATTGCATGCAGTGGCTTTAGGATCGGATATTGCTTTTGGTAAAATAAACAAGCTTGATATTTCCAAAGCAGCGTCTTTCCAGGGTATTGAATATATCTTCACTGCCAAAGACATTCCGGGTGAGAACCAGGTCGGGGGTATCATTCCTGATGAACCCCTATTTGCCGAGGAGGAAGTGCATTTTCGGGGGCAACCCATTGCATTGGTAGTTGCAAAAGACGAACTCACAGCCCGTAAAGCCCGCAAACTGATCGAGGTTTCCTATGAAGAATTTCAACCTGTTATCGATCCCAGGGAAGCAAAAGAGAAAGGGCTGCTGCTTTTCCCTTCACGCACTTTTGAATCGGGGAATGTCGCAGAAGTATGGAGTAAATGTGAACATATCTTTGAAGGAAAGGCTGAGAGCGGCTCTCAGGAACATCTGTATATCGAAACCCAGGGGTCGTACGCCTACCCAATGGAAAACGAAAACCTTAAAATTCATTCTTCTACGCAAGGCCCAACCATCGTTCAGCGAACGGTAGCAATAATTTTAGGCATTCCAATGCACCGGATCGAAGTGGATGTTACACGGCTTGGCGGTGCATTTGGGGGCAAAGAAGACCAGGCAACGGCCTGGGCCTGCATGGCAGCACTGGCAGCATATAAACTCCAGCGACCGGTAAAAATCAGCCTTCACCGCCTCGATGATATGAAGATGACCGGCAAGAGGCACCCCTATTCTTCTGATTTTAAAATCGGGCTTTCAAAGGATTTGAAAATTCTTGCATTCGAAACCACCTATTACCAAAATGGCGGAGCGGCGGCTGACCTCTCCCCGGCAATTATGGAACGAACCCTGTTTCATGTTACCAACAGTTATTTTATTCCAAATGTTAAAGCCACGGCTTATAGTTGCAAAACCAATTTACCACCCTTTACAGCCTTTCGGGGATTTGGCGCTCCGCAGGCGATGTTTGTTATTGAATCGGCCATTGCGAATGCTGCTGAAACGCTGAATGTTCCGGCAAGGATCATACAGAAAAAAAACCTGCTAAAAGAAAATGACGAATTTCATTACGGGCAATTAGCAAAAAACGCAAATGCCACTCATAGCTGGAAAAAAGTTGTTGATAATTTTAATATCGAAGAGCAAACCAAGGAAATAGAAGAATTCAACCAACAAAACCACCTTCTCAAAAAAGGCATGGCCCTGATGCCTGTTTGTTTTGGTATCTCATTTACAAAAACGCCTATGAACCAGGCCAGGGTACTCGTTCATATTTACCAGGATGGCAGTGTGGGAATCAGTACAGGCGCTGTCGAAATGGGCCAGGGAGTAAATACAAAGATGCTTCAGGTTGCTGCAAAAACATTTTCCATAAATCCCAGCAGGATAAAACTTGAAACCACCAATACAACGCGTGTGGCAAACACCTCTCCTACTGCCGCCAGTTCAGGTGCTGATTTAAACGGAAAAGCACTGCTTATTGCTTGTAATGACTTAGTAAAGCGATTGAAAATGAGTGCCGGCAAAATGCTTCAAACACATCCCGAAAATATCACGTTTAAAGACGAAAGGATTCTTGATTCAGCTGGTGATTTAAACAGTACATGGAAACAATTGGTCGAATTCGCATTTCTGGAAAGGACCAATCTTACTGCCGTTGGTCATTACGCTACTCCAATCATCCGTTTCGATAAAAGCATCGAAAAGGGACATCCATTTACCTATCATGTTTATGGAACAGCAGCTATCACCGTAACTTTGGACTGCCTGCGAGGCAGGTATAATTTTGACAAAGTGCAAATCGTTCACGATTTTGGCACAAGCCTGAATCCAAAAATCGACATGGGACAAATTGAAGGTGGTGTAGTGCAGGGGATTGGCTGGATGACGATGGAAGAAATTGCCTTTGATGAAAATGGTCGTCTGTTGTCAAATAGTCTTTCCACTTATAAAATTCCTGATATTTACGCCGCCCCCAAAATAATTGAATGTATCGCACTTGAAACAGAAGGCCCCGACCTGGCCATCATGAAATCAAAAGCTGTTGGAGAACCACCTTTTATGTATGGAATAGGCGCCTATTTCGCACTGAGAAATGCCATAAAAGCTTTCATTTCAACAGCGGATATTCCTTTCGATGCACCGCTTACACCTGAAAAAGTTTTACTTGCACTTTACACATCCGTACCGGCGACTAAAGTCGCCACTACATTTATTACCACACGCCCATGAAAAAAATCTGGTTATTCATTCACGAAAATCTAATTCGAAAACAACGAGTTTACCTGTTAATTGTCATCGAAAACCAGGGAAGCAGTCCCGGACAACCCGGGTTTAAAATGGCCGTTACCGAAGATGGCAGGTTGAAAGGCTCAGTAGGTGGCGGTCAAAGCGAATACCAAATGGTCGAAATGACTAAAAAAGAACTCGCTAAAGAAAAACCTGAAATATTTTTCAAGCACGAAATTCATAAAGATGATGCCACGACGGACAAATCAGGAATGATTTGCTCAGGCGAACAGTGGGTAGCATTTTATCCGCTCGATGAAAATGATCTGCCACTCGTTTCCAACATAAAAAATGCAATCGAAACCGGAGAAAAAGGATTGTTGCATTTCAGCCAGGATGGCATATCTTTTAACAAGGGCAATCGTGTTCGACACCAGCACAAGAACCCTGTAACATCACCCACTGAGTGGGAATACTTCGAAGAGACCGGCAACGCAAACAAACTTTACATTTTTGGCGCCGGACATGTGGGACTTGCACTCAGCCAGATCATGAGTCATCT
>JAUXBM010000141.1 GCA_030619415.1 Chlorobiota bacterium | reverse complement strand
GCCAGGCCGTTGGTGATGGGATCGGCTTTGAAAAAGAAATAATGAAATTGCGCTCTTCCGGATTTCCGAATCTGGAAGTATGGGGCTTTGAATTTTTAATTTAAGCTAATTGTGTTTTTTAAAGATTGCAAATCTCTATCCCTTTAGTTCGAGATCACAGATCCCGAACAGCAGAGTGCCCTTTGTGGTTAAACCAACTCTCGCGAATTGTTTTTAAGATCTTCAGGATCAAACCTGATTAGCGAAAGTTCCGGTCCATCATGTGCCGCATTCATCGCCAGCGTGTTTCCGATTTTTTCTTTCCAGTGGCCGGTAAGCGAAGTTGACTCATGGATATGGCCATGCAATGTGATAAGCGGTTGCCGTTCTTTAATAAACCGCTCCACCGCAATGCTTCCAACATGCACGTCAAGGGGAACACCTTCAAAAAATTTGTCATCGAGAGCGGCACGATCCAGCAAAGATTTATAGGGTGGAGTATGTAGAAGTAAAATGGATTTTGACAAATCATTTTCTCCGGTCAGTTTTACAAGGTCTTTCTGGATGGTTTCGTATTGCAAATGTTTCTTGTTTACTTCAACGGTAAACGAACCCTCTTCCGGAGGAACACAACCCGGATCTACATAACGTGACACATCGTATTTTTCCCAATCTTTAAGCATGAATGGTGTTGGAGGTACACAGGCATAACCATAAACCGTAAAACCATTGAAATCAACACACTTACCATGCACGTATTCAATATACCCTGATGCGTCCGCCTCGATGAATAACCCCTCATAAACTTTGGCATCATCATTCCCCATAATGAGAAAGATCCGTGGATAATGACGGCCCAGCTTCTCTTTTAAAATTGCCAGGTTCTTTATCAGGATATTCTCTACAAACGATTCGGGCTCTTCGAAACCGGAAGTAAAGGCAAACATACCCGATGGCATAATATCCCCACCAATAAAAACAGCCGCAGGTTTTTCTTCAGCTATCCTGTCAAAGAGTTTTAAAAAACGATCGGTATTGCCATGCAGGTCCGTAACGAAAAAGCAAATTGACATAAGTGTTTAACTTTTGTGGTTATTTTAGCCTTATTGTATATTCAAAAATAACCTTTTGCACAATCAAAATCCATTATGAAATCAAAATATTTAGTGCTCGGTTCAACAGGCAGCATTGGCTATGCGTTTACCAAAACCCTTATCGACAATAAAATTCAAACCACCATCCTGGTTCGAAATAAGGAGAAAGCAGTTAAATTGTTCGGTAACACAGATTTATTAGAAATCATCGAAGGCGATGTCCTGGATTTGTCAATACTGAAAGAAATTTCAAAAGACAAAGAATTCATCTTTCACGGCATCAATTACCCTTACGATCAATGGGTGGGGAATATGCCAACGGCGACTGAAAATATTATTGAAGCAGCTTCGCAAAATAAAGCGACCATTATTTTTCCCGGTAACATTTATGAATTTGGAAATGTGAAAGAGATAACGGATGACATGGTTCCAAATCCAACGACTAAAAAGGGGAGGATCAGGTTAGAGCTTTTTGATATATTAAAATCTGCATCGGATAAAAGCAAATGCAAAGTGATCTTTATGCGGTTACCTGACTTTTTTGGCCCCAATGTAATGAATGGATTAATCACAAGAATTTTTGGTCATGCAGTGAAAAATAAAACGATGAATTGGTTAATCAGGTCTGATATTCCACACCAGTTTGTTTATACACCCGATGCAGCTGGATTGATGTATCAGATTTGCGAACAGAAAGAACGCTCAAATTTTGTGCTTTACAATTATGGCGGTTTTGTTCTTCCAACGGTCAATGCCCTGGCGCAAGAGATTGCTAAACAAACCGGAGGCTCCCCAAAAATGCAAAACCTGCCAAAGTTTGTAATGAACATCATGGCGTTGTTTATGCCTGTAATGAAAGAGATGAAAGAGAATTATTATCTTTTTGAAGAAACTGTCATTCTAACTGATGATAAAATAAGGGCAGCCTTTCCAGAATTTATGCATACCTCATTTGAGCAGGCGATTACTGAAACCTTGGATTGGTTCAGGGGAAATTATTAAAACTTTAATACACGATCGGCGCGGAGACACCCTTTCCAGACACCCCTTCTCCCTTTCTCCCTTTCTCCCTTTCTTCTTTTCACCCTTTCTCCTTTTCTCCTCTTCATCAAACACAGAATCCCTATCTTTGTCTTTATTCAATCTAAAACAGCATGATCCCCACCAAGGCCGATATCTATACACAAAAAAAGTACTTCGAAGATATATCATTCTCAACGTTGATGCGTAAACGCATTTATAATGTTCTGTTGGTTTCGAGTGTTTATGATGCTTTCATGCTGGAGGAAGATGGTCGGATTGAAGAGCAGATTTTTTATGAATACATGAGTTTGAACCTTCGTTATCCACCAAGATTTTTTAGCGCTACATCCGAAAAGGGTGTTTTCAACGTACTTCGGGAAGAGGATATTGACCTCGTGATTATCATGCTGAGTGCGGAGGAAAAAGACACATTTCAACTGGCAAATGGTATCAAACTAAAGTATCCTGACATCCCTATTGTTGCACTCACTCCATTTTCAAGAGAAGTCAGCATGAAGGTCGAAAAGCACCAGTTGGGCTCCATCGATCATGTGTTTTGCTGGCTGGGCAATGCAGATATCATACTGGCCATTATCAAGTTGATTGAAGATGAAATGAATGCAGAACACGATATTTGTGAGGTGGGTGTCCAGGCGATTATTCTGGTTGAAGACAATATGCGTTTCTATAGCAGTTACCTTCCTAACATTTATAAGATCATCTTCAAACAATCGAAATCTTTTATGAGGGAGGGACTGAATGAACACCAGAAAATGAATCGTGCACGCGGACGACCAAAAATATTGCTTGCCACAAATTATGAAGAAGCCCTGCAGTTGTATGAAACTTATAAAAAGAACCTGCTTGGTGTGATATCCGATATCACATACCAGCGGGGCGGGAAAATGGACAAGGATGCCGGTATTTCGTTGATAACACACATCAAAAACGAGAACAAATACATGCCGGTTTTGTTGCAATCATCCGACCGCGAAAACCGTGCAAGAGCTAAAGTACTCAGGGTAGGTTTTATCGACAAAAATTCGAAAAGCCTGAACTACGAACTCAGGGAATTTATCAAGGAGTATTTTGCATTTGGCGATTTTGTATTCAAAGATCCTGAAACCAATGACGAGCTTGCCCGTGCCCACAACCTGAAAGACCTTCAGGAAAAAATATACCAGATACCGGAAAATTCCCTTTTATACCATATAGAAAGAGACCATATTTCGAAATGGCTCCGTGCCAGGGCGCTTTTTCCTATCGCATCACTGTTTAAACAGTTTACCAAAGAAGATTTTACCAACTGCCAGGAGATCAGGGATTTTATTTTTGAGGCCATCGCTAATTTCAGAATGTCAAAATCAAGGGGCGTGATCTCGCAATTTAACCGCGATTCGTTTGATGAATACTTTAGTATCACACGCATAGGGGAAGGGTCAATCGGTGGGAAAGCACGCGGCCTCGCGTTTCTCGATTCGCTTATTAAACGAAATCATCTGTACAGCCATTTTGAGGGTGTCGAAGTAATGATCCCGAAAACCGTCGTGTTGTGTACCGACATTTTCGATGAGTTTATGGAACAAAATAATCTGTATAAAATCGGGTTGTCAGATAAATACAGTGATGAAGAGATACTGGGGTATTTTCTGGATGCCCGCTTGCCGGAAACCGTTTACGATGATATTTACACAGTGATTTCAACGATACTTGCCATTGGTGATATTCCCGTTGCCATCCGGTCTTCAAGTCTTCTTGAAGACTCACATTACCAGCCATTTGCAGGAATTTACAATACTTATATGGTCCCGTCTGTAAGAAATGATCCGAAACGGATGTTCGGCATGGTTTTAAATGCAATAAAAGCCGTATATGCTTCTGCTTACTCTAAAGACAGCAAAGCCTATATGCAGGCCACTTCCAACGTTATTGATGAAGAAAAAATGGCTATAGTGATGCAAGCTGTCCGTGGTTCACGTTATGGCGACCGGTTTTATCCTACCTTTTCGGGGGTTGCGCGATCCATTGATTTTTACCCGATCCCTCCTGAAAAACCGGAAGACGGAACGGCAAGTATTGCACTTGGTTTGGGAAAGTATATTGTTGATGGCGGCCTGTCGTTAAGGTTTTCACCAAAATATCCTAAAAAAGTGCTTCAGACTTCCAATCCGGATATGGCGCTGAAAGAAACCCAAAAGCATTTTTTTGCCCTCAATTTGAATCCTGATCACTTCCAAATAAAACCTGATGACAGTACATCATTGATAAAGCTAAGTGTAAGAGAAGCAGAAAAAAACGGATCAATAAAGGCAATTGCTTCAACATACGATTTTCACAATCACATGGTGAGGGACGGGTATAATTACGACGGAAAAAAACTAATTACCTTCTCGGGTATTTTAAAACACAATACGTTTCCGCTTGCCGGGATATTAGAAAAGGTTTTAAAGCTGGGTGAAAAAGAGATGGGTTATCCTGTCGAGATTGAATTTGTTGTTGATTTTGCTTCAAAGGAAAACGACAAGATCCAGTTCGATTTACTTCAGATCAGGCCAATTGCGTCAAAAAATGAAAGTATTCATATTAACCCTAAAAAAATCGTTGAAAAGGACTCATTGATTATTTCCAAATCTGCACTTGGAAATGGAATCATTGATAATATTCGCGATGTCGTTTACATAAAACCCAAAACATTTGACGCTTCTAAAAACGAGGCAACAGTGCAGATGATTGGTGAGATCAATACAAAATTTTTAAGTGAGGATAAAAACTACATTTTGATTGGTCCCGGGAGGTGGGGATCTGCCGATCCGTGGCTGGGTATTCCTGTTAAATGGCCGCAGATTAGTGCGGCCCGGCTTATCATTGAATCGGGATTGGAAAATTATAGGATTGACCCGAGCCAGGGAACGCATTTTTTTCAAAACCTGACTTCTTTCAGGGTGGGTTATTTTACCATTAATCCTTTTATTGAGGATGGTTATTATGACCTGGATTTTCTGGATGCACAAAAAGCAATTTTTGAAAACGATTCCATCCGGCATGTCAGGTTCAAAGAACCGTTGACTATTGTTATTGATGGAAAACAAAACTTGGGTGTGGTTAAGAAACCCGGATGTGAAGAAATCATTGAAGATGATTTTATCCATTCCGGCTCAATTTGATGGTAAATCAATAACTTTAGACTTTCTTTATTTCAAAGTGGTTTTTACGGAATGAACAAAT
>JAUXBM010000165.1 GCA_030619415.1 Chlorobiota bacterium | reverse complement strand
GGAACAACGAATTGCCATCCGCAAATCACAGAGCGAATAAATAGTGGTTTGATGGCTACCCTTAGCGGGATGATCAGTGTTGACAGATACGTTTTTAACGAACAGGACAATCCTGATTTATACACGACTGTTCATCAGCTGGACAAGTCTGCAGCAGATGAGCACCTGAGAAATTTATGTGTTCGTTGCCACCTAGGCAATCCTAAAACCGAGGCCGGACCGGTGACAGAAGCAAGTCGTGGAGGAGGGTGTATTGCCTGTCATTTGAATTATAATGCGCTTGCTGAAAAAGCGCATTTCTCCCATCTCGAAAATCCTTCCGATACTGCCTACCTGGGTTTCCACCCTTTTATTGACATGAATATTTCCAACGATCATTGTTTCGGCTGCCACAGCCGTTCGGGAAGAATTTCTACCAATTATGAAGGCTGGCATGAAACAGTATTGACTGTTGATGAAGCCCCGAAAAGTAAACACTTCAGGATCATTGAAGAAACACGGGTTTTCAGGTTTGTACAAGAGGATGTCCACCACAAACTTGGCCTGGAATGTATCGATTGCCATAATTCTTATGAATTAATGGGAAATGGTACTTTTTATGCGCACGAGGAAAACCAGGTGAATATTCAGTGTGATGATTGCCATTTTAGCGGGAAGCCAAAGCTTATCAAACAAAAAGACCTCGACCAGGAGTCAGCCGTTATAGCTTCATTGCGGTTTGGAAATGTTGCAGGAAGGAAGTTCCTGGCAGCAGAGAATAAAAATCGGGCTTTGATCAATACTTTTTATCAGGAGGATTCGGCTTATTTCCTCACAAAAAATTCAAAGCAACAATTTACCTTGAGTGCTCCTGCCGGAATCTGCACACGTGGAAACGCGCACGACAATCTGACTTGCTCATCCTGCCACACATCCTGGGCGCCCAGTTGTATCGGTTGTCACAACGAGTACGACCCGAACGAACCGGGTTACAATATGTACACCAACAAAGAAAAACAGGGTAGCTGGGTAGAATACATTGGTGAGTTCAATGCGCATTTACCGGCATTGGGTATGCGAAAAACTGAACTTGGAAAAGAAGTAATTCCGGTTATTCCGGGCATGGTGATGACCATTGATGTAAATAGTTTTGACAAAAACCTGCACGATTCACTGATCTTCCTGCGACTTTTTGCCCCGGCTGCACCGCACACAACACAGCCTGTTGGACGCGATTGTAAATCATGCCACTACAACCCGGTTGCCCTTGGTTTTGGTGAGGGTGATTTAAATTATTTAATTGAAAATGGCAGAGGACGATGGACCTTTAATCCTCAATACCAAGACGATATTCATGATGGGTTACCCGAAGATGCGTGGACAGGATTTCTTCAGGAAAGGGATGGGAAAGTTTCCACGCGCTTAGATGTGTTCCCGTTTTCAGTGGAAGAACAAAAACAAATACTTACCGTAGGTGCTTGTTTGCATTGCCATGACCAAAACTCAGAAGTGATGGATCAGAGTCTTTTTGATTTTCAGCGTTTGCTTGATCGTAGGAGTAAGGAATGTATTTTGCCGGTTTGGTGATGGTTCTCCCGATTGTTTTCACGCAGCGGCGCGGCGGTGATTATTTCACGCAAAGGCACAGCGACACAGAGTTTAGTTTGTCGCTCGTTATTGGTATCGCCGGGCTGTTCGGAATTTGCAATTCCGAACTTAAGGGTTTTGGATTCCCGCCTGATCGGACGGGCAGGTGTAATCCAGATGGAAAGAAAATAAAAAACGTTAGGTTGCCTCCCACTTTGCAAATTGCCTCTATCAAAGATTAAAAAAAAATCTTTAGCCCTTTGCCACCAGATTCCACCCGTCAGGATGCCGGACAAGAATCTGGTATATCAGAATCTCTGCGCCTTTGCGTGCAACAAAAAATCAACTCTCCCTAAAAACTTCCAGCCACTGGTCAGCCATCACCAAAGGTTTTAGAAAGGATTTCAAAGGTGATTTTAAAATTTCTTTTGAATTAGGTAAAAGACTGATCATAATCGGGAGCGCACCAAAGGCCATTCCCACAGCCTGGTAAAACTGTCCAAAACCAATATTGAAGAGGAAATTTCGCACGTGCCGGTTGTGCAATTCAACACTGATTCCTGTAAAGGCAGTAACGATGAAAAGGGCGCGAACAATCATCTCAAGACCAATATAAATTCCATCCATACTGACCCAGGTACCGGGGCCTTTTTCCGTATCCCAAAAGAAAGCTGACAACAAAACAATGATTACCAACTGCATCCAGAAAACCGGTTTTCTCAATCTGCGCATGGCAGAACGATAGTAAAAACCAAAGCCTAAAATGTAAGCTCCAAGAAATGAAAACCCTATAATTCCATCAAAAGAGTTCAGTAGGAAAAGTCCTGTCGGGATGGCGAGGATATGAATAATCAATAAAGGGATGTAGGTGTTGCTGCTTTTCTCAAGCACGAAAAAATTCTCTTTCTTTTTCGGTTGGTCAGTAATTTCAAACCCATAATTCCCGTCTTTCAATTTGATGGATTTTTTACCTATTGAATAGCCGAGTATCGCAGCCAGAATCCCAAATACAGCGTAAAAGACCAACATCACCACAAGTATTTGAGTGGGTTCAGCTTCTGTAAAACCAAACTGTTTCAACGCAAAGTTAACGATGTTGACATAAATCTGGATCAGGTCGAAACCATAAAAAATCAGCAGGTTAATCAGCTTGTGCATCAATGCACTCGACACACTTGCGATGCCGGCAATCATTAAACCAAACAAATTGTTTCCGAACAACAAAATCATCAGCTCCAGCAAAACAGCTTCAAGCATAATACCGGTCATCGGGCCTAAAATAAAGGCACTCGGCGAAACCGATTTCATGATCGCCGTAATCAGACCGGCCCGGATAATTAATCCACGTTGTGGCCACATTTGGTAAAAGCCAATTAACAATACGGTGCCAACAAATGCCAACATGGAACCGGCCATCGGAACGCGTGCATTGTGTAAAAAACTCCCAACAATTATTTCTATCGAGGCCCACAACCCACCCACTACAGCGGCTCTTACCCAAAGGTCGTTTGCCCTAATTTCTTTTGATGCATTGGTGTTTTCAGCCATTGCCGCTTAATCCTTTCAATTCCTTCGGGGTGTTGATGTTTACAAATAAATCGTCGCTGTAAAAGGGTAGCTCAGGAATAATGTCGATGGCTTTAAAGTCAGTTTTTTTGAAAAAATCATGCATTTTATAATTCCCGCTTTCAACGCTGTGTTGCAGTTCCCAAAGTACATTGGTCGCAAAGATTGAACAAAGCGGTTCGATAAAACCATCGTGCACCGGGACGACAATTTGATAATAATCTGCAAAATCAAGCAGGTACTCAAAAACTGCTGAACTCATAAAAGGTGTGTCGCACGACAAAATAAGGTTAAACCGGCTTTCCGATTTTTTCAGGCAAGTTAAAATCCCGCCCATGGGTCCAATCCCTTTCACCTCATCCTGAACGACATCATAACCATACTTTTTATATTCCTCTATTTGATTGTTTGCGCTGATGATCAGTTTCCCACAAATTGGTTGGAGTACGTTAATTGCATACGAAATAAGAGGCTTTCCGTTAAACGAGGCGAGGCCTTTTTCTTCACCCAGCCTGCTGCTTTTTCCTCCCGAGAGGATAATTCCCGTTATGTCGTTTTTATTCATAAAAGTCAAAATACTTAGTATTAAGTGATGCTTTCATCATTTAGGATTTGGCTTTCAAAAATAGGGAATTAAGGCAGAAACAAGCAACTATCGCCATAACTCAAAAAACGAAAATCATTCTGCAAGGCAAAGTCGTAAGCTGTTTTCCAGTTTTTCCCAATTAATGCCGAAACCAGCAACAACAATGTACTTTTTGGTTGATGGAAATTTGTCACAATTCCTAAACAAATTTTAAATTCATATCCCGGTGCAATCATCAGGCGGGTTTCGGCTTTTAATTCTTCAATGTTATTTTTTTCAAGATAGCTGATGATTACTTCAAGGGCTTTCGCAGATGTAAAACCTTCCCGAATTTTCAATTGATAAGGATCCCATTGCTCAACGCTCAACGACTCATCTCCATCATATAATTTAAGGCCAATCCAAAACAGGCTTTCCATTGTGCGCATACTTGTTGTTCCTACCGGGATGATGGGGTCGCCGATTTTTCGGCCAAGTTGCTTTAAAACACACATGCTAATCACAATTTTCTCGGTATGCATTTTATGATCAGCAATAGATGAAGCAATTACCGGTTTAAAAGTTCCCGCTCCAACATGAAGTGTTACTTTTCCGCATTCAATTCCTTTTTGCTGAATCTGATCAAGAAGGCCATCCGTAAAATGAAGTCCGGCAGTAGGCGCTGCCACCGACCCATCAAATTTGGCATATACCGTCTGGTAGCGGGTTTTATCAGTTTCTTCGGCCTCACGATTGAGATAAGGCGGTAAAGGAACGAGGCCACTTTGTTCGATGATTTCTGAGAAAACCAAATCCACCGGCTCCCATGAAAACCGGACCAGGAAAGCATCGGTTAACTTTTCAAGCATTTTTGCTTTGAGTAGAATTGTTTTCCCGTCTTTCTCCAACTTCATTTCCAACTCACCGTTTTTCCATCTTTTGGCATTCCCGACAAGGCATTTCCACACTACAGGTGAAGTTTCCTGAAAAGCAATTTGAAAGTCATTGGAAGGCTCAACAGGTTCCAGGCAGAAAATCTCAATCAGGGCGCCGGTTTGTTT
>JAUXBM010000230.1 GCA_030619415.1 Chlorobiota bacterium | reverse complement strand
CTGGTCGATCAACATTCGCTGAATAAACTTGCAGAAGGCAATGATGAAGGCCTCAGCCCTGCGAATATCGATAATGGTATTGATGATCCCTTCAAAATATTCTTCTTTGTTTTCGCCGCTCTCATTGAGTAGCTCATCGATGATATAACCAAAATCAGGCGGCATGGCTTTCCTTACTTTCGACCGGGTATATTTTGAAGCTGCCGCTCTCGCAATCATACTCAATCGCTGCAATGTAATCGCATACCATTCGGCCGGATCGTTTTCATCTTTCAGAATCAGATCTAGTTTTTCTTTCGGATAATAAATCAAGGTTGCCAGAAGATTTTTGTCTTTTTTATGGAGTGTCCTGCCGAACACTTCATCAATTTTTCGCTTGACCACACCGGAAGCATTGGCCAGTACATGGCTGAAAGTATCGTATTCACCATGTATATCCGAAAGAAAATGCTCGGTACCTTTCGGCAGGTTCATGATGGCCTCCAGGTTGATGATTTCGGTGCTGGCACTTTGAACATTTTGAAATTGATCGGAAAGGAGTTTTAAGTATTTTAATTGTTTTTTCAGTTCTTCGCTTGTAACTCCTGTATCGACAGTTGAATTCATTTAGTAGGATTTGTATTGTTGTTTATTGTGGTGCAAATGTACAAACTGCAACAATACAATTTTTTATTACTGAAAGTGAACCACAACTGAATTGTTGGTTACATCGGCAAAATATTGATCTTTGTGCTTCGATTTTAAACAGAGTTTTAAGTTATTATTAACTCCTTTTTTACGCAAGGGTGAAACCACTAAACCTATTAAAATATTTTAACCGGCATCCCGGTATCAGCGCACTTACAAACTCGATTGCGACAAAAGATGGTCACCTTCATTTGCAGGGACTAATAGGCTCTTCATCATCCCTGGTGGCGGCATCGGTCTTTAAGCAAGCTGTGAAGCAGCAACATCTTATTATACTGCCCGACAAAGAACAGGCGGCCTATTTTTATAACGACCTTGAAAATCTGTTTGGCGAGACAGAAACGGACTACAATAAAAAACGGATTCTTTTTTACCCGACTTCATATAAAAGACCTTACGAACCGGAAAATCCTGACCGTGCCTACCAGTTGTCGCGAACCGAAGTGCTTAAACGAACTATTTCAGGCGACCGGAAAACCCTGGTTGTTAGTTATCCCGAAGCATTGGCCGAAAAGGTAATTACAAAACAATACCTTTCAAAGAATACCATGAAACTGAAGGTGGGAGAGGAGGTTTCGTTGGATTTTGTGGGCGACCTGCTGGCCGAGTTTGACTTTGAGAGCGTCGATTTTGTAGCAGAGCCAGGACAATTCGCCATACGGGGCGGCATCGTCGATGTATTTTCATTTTCAAATGACCATCCTTACCGCATCGAGTTTTTTGGTGATAAAGTCGAATCAATCCGTTCTTTTGATCCGGCCAGCCAATTGTCGGTTCAATCGATGAATCGGATCTCTTTGCTACCCAATGTCCAGGACAGGCATATCGAAGAAAACCGGGTAAACTTTCTGCAATATTTGCCGCAAAAAACAATTCTTTGGTTACAGGATATTTTATTCTCTGCTGACAGGATTGATGCGGAGTTTGAAAAGGCAATTACCACGTTTGAAAAACTGGAGGACGACGAAAGTCAAATAAAACCCCGGGAACTGTTTATTCATGGCAAAGACTTTTTGGGGCTTCTGGCAGGATTTAAAACCATTGAATTTGGGAACCAAAACTTTTTCGCTGAAGCTGTAAAAATAAAGTTCAACCAGCAACCTCAACCGGCTTTTAATAAGAACTTTGATTTATTAATTAATGACCTGGTACGCAGGTCGACAGAAGGATACACCAACTTTATTTTATCTGATAGTGCTAAACAGACTGAACGCCTGTACACCATTTTCGAAGACATCCAAAGCGAACAACCCGAAGCAGGCAAAGCACATTTTACCCCGCTAACCTTGAGTTTAAGTGCCGGGTTTATTGACAACGACCTCAAATTACTGTGTTACACCGATCACCAAATCTTCGACCGCTACTACCGCTTCCACTTGCGCGAAGGTTTTGGCCGGAAAGAGTCATTGACCATACAGGAACTTTATGATCTTACAACCGGTGATTATGTAACCCATATTGATCATGGAGTAGGTAAATTTGATGGACTCCAGATCATCGATAACAACGGCAAAAAACAAGAAGCCATCAGGTTGGTTTACAAAAACAATGATCTTCTTTACGTCAGTATCCATTCGCTGCATCGCATTTCAAAATACGTTGGCAAAGAAGGAACCCCACCGGCATTGAATAAACTCGGTTCAAATGCCTGGCAAAACCTGAAGAACAAAACCAAGAAGAGAGTTAAAGACATTGCCCGCGATCTGATAAAACTGTATGCTGAAAGAAAAGCGGCCAAAGGATTTTCTTTTATGCCTGACACCTATCTGCAGAATGAGCTGGAGGCTTCCTTTATTTATGAAGATACCCCCGATCAGCTGAAAGCGACCATGGATGTTAAAAAAGACATGGAGGCCACTTTCCCGATGGACAGGCTGGTTTGCGGCGATGTGGGATTTGGAAAAACGGAGGTAGCCATGAGGGCTGCTTTTAAAACGGTTAACGACAGTAAACAAGTCGCTGTACTTGTGCCAACCACCATTTTGGCATTGCAGCACTACAAAACTTTTTCCGATCGCCTGAAAGACTTCCCGGTTTCGATTGATTATATTAACCGGTTTAAAAGCGCCAAACAACAAAAAGAAACTTTAGTAAAGTTGAAAGAAGGAAACCTCGATATATTGATAGGAACACATCGTTTGTTAAGTAAAGACATTGAATTCAAAAACCTTGGTTTATTTGTGGTAGATGAAGAACAGAAATTTGG
>JAUXBM010000236.1 GCA_030619415.1 Chlorobiota bacterium | reverse complement strand
GCGGCTGATTACCTCGTAGCTCAATTTAAGAATGATAGCCTTCCTGCGATAAATGCCGGTAGTTATTTTCAGGAATTTCCGCTGGAGAAATACAAGCAGGCTGGAACTGCCGGGGTTAATGGAAGGGCCTATTCTTTTATCGAAGATTTTGTGTATTTCAACGCTTTTGGAAATGAATTTCAGATAGAAGACTTGGTTTTTGGAGGATTTGGAGTTGAGTCAGAAAAATATAACGATTTTGAAAATATCGATGTAAAAGGCAAAAATGTACTGGTTATGGCTGGTGAACCTGTCGATAAGGAAGGAAACTCATACCTGTCGGGAAATAAGTTTGCTTACAATACTCAGAAGGATATTTTTGGAAAAATGAACCTCGCCGAAAAGAAAGGGATTAAACGCCTGTTTATTGTTTTAGACAATTTCACGGAAAGAATTGGCCGTTACGTTCATTACTTCAACGGGATGAAAATGGGATTGAAAGGCAGTCACCGAAAAAATTCTGATAAAACCATGATATTTGTTATTTCGAAGACAATGGCGGATGAGATGTTTGTTTCCTCCAAAAAAAGCCTGGATCAGTTGAAGACAAAAATCAATAAAAAAGGCAAGCCCCACTCGTTCGAATTAACCACATCGGTAACAATAAATACGATGTCAGAAATAGACGAATCGGCAGGTAAGAATGTGTTGGGGTACATTGAGGGCTCTGATTTGAAAGACGAATTGATTGTGATTACTGCACATTACGATCACCTGGGTAAACAAGGCAGTTTGATATATAACGGGGCCGATGATGATGGATCGGGTACGGTTGGCCTGATTGAGATTGCCGAAGCTTTTACCCTGGCAAAAGCAGCCGGCCACGGGCCACGAAGAAGCGTTTTGATTATGCCGGTTTCGGGCGAGGAGAAAGGATTGTTAGGTTCAAGGTATTATTCAGAAAACCCGATATTTCCATTAGAAAATACGATTACCAACTTAAATATCGACATGATTGGCAGGGTGGATGAAGACCATGCTGATAATCCAAATTATGTTTACCTGATCGGCTCGGATATGCTGAGCACCGACTTACACGACATAAGCGAATGGGCGAATTCAACTTATGTTGGCTTGGATCTGGATTACAGATTCAATTCAAAAGATGACCCTAACCAGTTTTACACACGCTCAGATCATTACAATTTTGCCAGGAACAATATCCCGGTAATCTTTTATTTCAATGGTACACATGATGATTATCACCAATCCACTGATACCATTGAGAAGATTGATTTTGAAAGACTCGAAATCAGAACTAAACTGGTGTTTTTTACAGCCTGGCATTTGGCGAACCAGGATGAAAGGCCGAAACTAAATGTTGAAGAGAAGTAATACAAACTTCAGCAAGCACTTTTCACTGGAAAAAGAGCATTAAACAAAACATGACCAACAGAAAATAATATGGAATATCTTAAAAGAGCAATTTTACCAATTTTTCTGGCCGGAATTTGGATTAACATTTCTGAAACTTTACGATGGGAATTCCTCATCAAATCATACTGGATTGAACACCACCAAAACCTTGGTATTGTGTTACCGGTAGAACCAATTAATATGATCATCTGGATGATTTGGGGATTTATCTTTGCAGCAACGATATTTATTTTCTCCAGGAAATTCAACTTGTGGCAAACAACATTTTTATCATGGTTTTTGGTATTGGTATTGTTGTGGGTGGTGCTGTGGAATTTGAATTTACTGCCGAATGGTATTGTACCGGTTGCTGCCCCTTTGGGTTTGATCGAGGCTTTTGTTGCTGCATGGATTTGTCAGAAACTGTCGCCCCAAAAGAGTAAATGAGAATTTGCTGAATGTCCTCTTTATCAGAAGAGGACGGGTATACTGGCAGAAAACACCAGAACAAGTGAACAATGAAGTGCTGGAAGCCATTAAGGAATGTGAGGGACTGTGGTCAGAAATAATTGAATAATTAATCAATAAAGTTATTTTTACAGTCTTAACACGAGGATTCGCATATGAATAATTTTGATTTTTATAACCCGACACATATTATTTTTGGAAAAGCTAGAATAGGCGAATTGGACAAGCTCGTACCGAAAGATGCAAAAGTGCTCATACTCTATGGTGGCGTAAGCATTAAAAAATATGGCACTTTACAAAAAGTGAAGGCGAATTTAAAAGAGCGGAAAGTAGTTGAATTTAGCGGAATTGAACCCAACCCCAAATATGAAACCCTGATAAAAGCAGTAGAAATTGTAAAAAATGAAAGCATTGATTTTCTGCTGGCAGTAGGTGGCGGATCGGTTATTGACGGGACAAAATTTGTTAACCTGGCTGTCAATTACAAAGGTGATGATCCTGCAGAATTATTGACCAATAACCGCGCACAGGCTTCGGTTTCAACAAGTTTACCAATGGGGACAGTTATCACTTTGCCGGCAACAGGTTCAGAGATGAACAGTGGGGGAGTTATTTCCTATAATCATGGAAAATATGTTGTTTCTAATCCTTTGCTCTATCCGAAATTCTCAATATTGGACCCCACATTAACTTTTACACT
>JAUXBM010000045.1 GCA_030619415.1 Chlorobiota bacterium | reverse complement strand
CGAGATTGAATTCCTTTTTTGATAGTTCCTGACTAAACTGAAGATCCGGTACGCCATGTTCAATAAAAGCAATTTTTTCTTCCGGTACATTATAAATGCTGATGAGAAACTCAATTGCCTTATTACTCATTACAATTACTTTATTTGCCATTTTACAGATTTCCTGTAAGATGGCCTTTTCGTTGTAAGAAGGCTTTTTGATAATTGTGTGCAGGGTTACGATAAGAGGAATTTCAAGCCTGTAAAGCAATGGAAGAATATAAACACCATTGTGCCCACCAAAAATACCAAATTCATGTTCTAATATACAAATATCTGCTCCACTGATATTAATGAATTTTGCCGCCCTAAGATAGTCCCGCTGATGCTCCTGTCGGATTGTTAACTTAACCTCTTCTGGATAATCATACACCTGATCGTGATCGTTCAGGGCTATTACGAATCCTTCGTTTGATTTCTTTGTTGTTTCCTGCTTATTAACCATGGATATGAAAAGGTTCCTTGTAAAGGTACCGATGCCACATTCACGTGGAGGATAAGTTCCTATATACGCAATTTTCATAATTTTTAGGATAAATGGAAAGATAATAAAATAGAATCGTTGTGATATAAATTTAATATAAATATCAATAAATTTTTCAGTTTTTTTAAATCTTTAGGTGAGAGTTGAGTACTTGCTGCCCAATATGTATGATTGATCAATCTTTCATGCCGGTTGAGGCCATACTCTGGATAAAATGCTTCTGGAAAATGAGGTAGGCAATGATGATGGGAGCCCCCAGGAAAACGGCAGCAGCCAGCTTAACACCGAGTTGCGCCTCGGCCCGGCCACCAACAGAAAACAATGTTACCAATTGTGGTAAAGTCATCAGGTCTTCATCCCGGATAACGATCAACGGCCAGAGTACTTCGTTCCACGAACCCATAAATGCAAGTATGGCAACGGTGATTATTGTTGGTTTTATGTTTGGCCAGAGTATCCTGAAAATAATCCGTAATTCGCCACAGCCGTCAATCCTGGCTGCATCGATCAGCGCTTGCGGTATTCCCTTGAAGGCCTGCCGGAACATAATAATGCCAAATGCATTGATCATAAAAGGGACTGTTAAACTCAGATAAGTATCGATCCATCCCAGTTTCACCATCAAAACATAGTTGGGAATCAGGGTGATTTGAAATGGGAGTGACATGGTAAAAATGAGGATGAAAAAAATGAGGTTCCTTATTTTAAATTCCATCCGCGAAAGCGCATAACCAACCATTGAACAGAAAACCAAAGAAACGCCGGTATTGATACCCGATACAAACAGGCTGTTGAATAGTGCCCGCCAGATGGGTATTTTCCCGATCATCATCGTGTAGTTGTCGAGTGTTAATTCAGATGGAAATAAGATTAAAGTTCCAATGTCCTGTTCGGGCGATAGCGATGCCATGACCATCCAGATAAACGGATAAATGAAGCTCAACGCCGCAATCGTCAGGAAAAGGTAAACCAGTATTTTTTTTATCAATTTCATTTATACGTCTTGTTCAACAAATTTTTTCTGGATGATGACAACAAACATGACCAGTATGGCAAAGAAAACACCCAGTGTGGCCGAATAACCCATGTGGTAATATTCGAAAGCCTGCTTGTAAATATAGAGGACGGCTGACAATGTACTGTTTAATGGCCCGCCGCCGGTCAAAATATAGGGTTCTATAAAGAGTGAAAAACCACCGATTGTGGAGAGAACAACCACCATAAAAATGGTCGGGTTGATCATGGGTACCGTAATATTAATGAATTTCTGCCAGTGGCTTGCACCTTCAAGGTCGGCTGCTTCATAATATTGCTTGGGTACAGTTTGCAATCCCACCAGGAAAAGAATCACATACAGCCCTACATTTTTCCAGGTTGCCATAATGGCGATGGAAACCATGGCGACATTCGGATCAATAAGCCAGCCTACTTTTCCTAAACCAACCGAAACAAGAATTCGATTAATTACACCGGTTTCGTATCCCAAAAGCTGCTGCCATAGAATGGTAACCACTACTCCCGAAATCACAAATGGCATAAAAAAGGCGGCCCTGAAAAAACCACGCATGAAAATTTTCTGGTTCAACACTTCAGCCAGTGCCAATGCAACACCAATTTGTAATGGGATGTGAACGGCCAGGAATTTAAAGGTATTGAGAATGGCTTTCCAGAATAGCCGGTCGCTGAAAAGACGTTCCCAGTTTCCGAGGCCATTCCATTCCATCGGCCCGATGATATTCCACTTGAAAAAAGTTAAGAGCAATGAAAAGAGTACAGGGAAAGTGGTAAACGCCAGCAAATGGACCAGGTAGGGTGATACCATAAAATAGGGCAGGAAATTCTTCTTTCGCTTGCTCATATTAGGATTGCTAATTTGTCGGCCTCTTCAGCCATGCTGGTGGAATTCAACGCATTTTGCTCAGTTATACGTCTTTGATGATTTCGGTTTTTGAGCCATTGAATTTGATCAGCCATCATGTCGGTAAGCAATTGCTGATAAATAGAAAATTTCAGGTCATTGTCGCCAATTTCAAGAACAATTTGATGGTCTGCCTGGCGGTCTGTCGAATGACTTCTGTATGCTTTATCCTTATCAGTAAAAGATGTTTCAATTTCTATTATCCCATCCTGAAAAATATTTGCAATGGCTTTCATATTTTTATCGGAAACCAGACCTTTCAGAACAAGTCGTGAAGGCACCCATTCAAAAAGTGTCACTTCACCAGTTTCAAAAACCAGTTTTAATTCCTGTCTGTCCATCCGGCTTGCCTGGTGAAAACCGTGGTAGAAATTGAACAGGCCATTCCTGTATTCACAAATTGCCTGCACTTCGGGCCAGAATTCTTTATTCATTCCTTTTCTTCTGACTTTTTGAGAAGCCAGCAGTTTTCCTTTCCCTAACCAACCCTCAATCAAATCAAAAAAATGGACGGCATGTTCAATAAAAATACCACCCGATTTTTTCTCGTCCCACATCCAGTGTTCTTCATCCAGCGTTTCATCCGAAGCATAATTTTCAAAATAGCCATGCAAAAATTCACCAAGCAATTTTTGATCAACCAGGGTTTTGATTTTTAGGAAAAGGGGGTTATACCGCTGCATCAGGTTTACCACATAAAGCAGGTTTTTGCTTTCCGCGATGCTGATCAGTTCCTCAACTTCGGAGGCATGGAAGGCAGCCGGTTTTTCACAGATTACGTGCTTACCTGCCAACAAACTGTCTTTAGAATTCTGATAATGTAAATAAGGCGGTGTAGTAATATAAACAATGTCTGTTTCAGTATCGGCCAATAGTTCTGACTGGCTGCTGAATATCCGGCAGTTAAATTTTTCTGCAAATGATTTTGCATTTTCTGTATTTATATCGAAAACACCTGCAACAGAAACGCCCGGGACTTTGAGGAAGGCATCAACTGAAAAATGTGAAAAACCACCTGCTCCGATGAGGCCAATTTTAAAACTATGAATGGGAGAATCCATTTTGCTAGCCGGGATTTTATTCTGTTTCAGAATTTTATCAAATTTAATGAAAATAGGTTAAGAAACGGAATAGTGTAAAACTAAAGCTGTCAAATAAATAAATACACGAATGGGTCAATTTTTCGGTCTTAAAAGGTCTGCTACCTATTATTCAGTAAATTTGGAAAACCAACTTCACAATACGATGAAATACAACCTGATCTTTATTTTCGGTTTCATTTGTTACAGTTTGTTTGGGCAACAAATTTCTATACCACGTGTCGATATGATGCCTGATTTTCCTCAGCCCTATGAGATGAGGGACTGGAAAACTGTTGCCAGAAATTACGATTCGCTTGTATTTGACCTTCAGGCAGAAGGACAGTTTTTGCCACTTGCCTCAATTTTCACAAACACCACCAATTATCCTGATCATGATGCCCTGGCCATTCAATCATATATAGGCACAAACAGTCCTCCGGGAAAGGAGGCAATAAATGTTTTGCCGGCAGTTGTTGGAGCTACTTTGTCAGGAATTGATAAAGCGGATCAAAACGGGATAAACTGGCCGCTGTATTGTGAGGAGTATTTTAACCGGCGTCCCGAGGAGAATGTTTATCTCAACGGGCCTACAACTTCTACCGGCCATGACTGGTGGTATGAGACCATGCCCAATATTTTCTTTTATCAGCTGAATTATTTCTATTCCAATACCGGTGATTTCGAATATCAGGTTACCACTTTGGCCGATCGTTGGATTGAGGCTGTTAATGCGATGGGAGGAAACACAACGCCCTGGGAACAACCTTATATGAACTACCGTGCTTTTAAAATATCAACTATGACGCCGCTCGAAACCGGTGTAAAGCAACCCGAGGCTGCCGGAGCCATCGGCTGGATATTGTACCAGGCATATAACCAGACCGGTGAAGAAAAATACCGGATTGGAGCAGAGCAATGCCTTGAATTTTTAAGCAGTTGGGAAAGTAATCCCTCCTACGAAATCCAGCTTCCCTACGGTGTTTATGCTGCTGCCAGGATGAATGCTGAGTTAGGAACAACCTACGACATCGAGAAAATGATGAACTGGTGTTTCGACAGAGGGGATTTACGTGGATGGGGTGTCATCACCGGAAACTGGGGCGGAAATGATATGGATGGATTGATTGGGGAAGTCAATGCATCGGGGCCTGATTATGTATTTAACATGAATAGTTTAGAACATGTCGGAGCCCTGGTTCCGGCTGTCAGGTATGACGATCGGTTTGCAACGACCATCGCTAAATGGGTTTTGAATGCTGCCAATGCGTCAAGGTTTTATTATGCTGAATTCCTGGAAGATGATATGCAGGATAACGAAGACTGGACTTCAGAATACGACCCAAACTCAGCCGTAGCTTACGAATCGCTAAGAGAAAAAACAAACGGGCCTTACGGAACAGGTGATGCCATGAACGGTGGCTGGGCACAGACTAACCTCGGACTTTACGGATCTTCTCATGTTGGAATTTTCGGGGGGATTATTGAAGAAACAAATGTTGAAGGTATCCTGCAACTTGATTTGCTGGCTACTGATTATTATAGCCCGATATCTTACCAGACTTACCTGTATTTCAATCCATACGATGAAACCAAACAGGTGGAAATCGACTTGCAGGATGCTGTATTCACTCTTTACGATGCCATTTCAAATACAATTATCATCGAGAGTGCAACAGATATTGTTAATATTGATATCGCTGCAAAATCATCCGTAATGGTGGTTATTTTGCCCTGGAACAGTGAGATCGTTTTGCATTTAAATCATGCCTATGTAAACGGGGTTATTATTGATTACAATGCCGGTCAGACTATTGAGAATTATCCGCCACGAATCAAAGCATTAGCCACTGAAGACACGCTCGTTGTAGCCGGTTCTATGGTTAGTTTTTATTGTACAGCAGAAGACAGGGAAGCTGGGCAACTTGAGTATTTCTGGGGCATAGACGATATGGAGTTCGAGGCTGATGAAGTATTTAGTTTTCAGTTGCCTGAGGAAACAGGCTATTTAAAGGTGAATTGCAAAGTAACTGACGAAGGTGGTTTGAGCGATTCGGCTTCAATTACTGTAAAGGTTGTGGAAAAGATAAATTATCCTCCAGAAATCGAAGAGATTGTGGCTGATGATCGCATTCTCGATCTGGATGGTTCCACTTCTGTTACCTGCATCGCGTCTGATCCCAACGGTGATGAATTAACTTATTTATGGAGTGCATCTTCCGGTACAATTTCTGGTGAAGGAAAAACGATCGATTTTAATGCTTCCGGAGAAATGGCCGATATTTACCTCGTTTGTGAAGTAAGTGATACAGATGGAGAAAGCACAAAAGACAGTTTGTTGATACTTGTCAGGGATCCCGGACAGGGACAAACCGGAGACCTTGTGGCGCATTACGAATTTAACGAGAATGCAAAGGATATCACCGGCAACGGTCATGACGGAACAGTCTCGAATTGCATTTACACCGATGACATGCATGGCCATGAAAAGAAAGCCATCAAATTAAACATTTCGAGTAGTAAAGTAACAGTACAAAATACTGATGATCTGAATTTCCAGGATGGACTTACTGTTACTTATTGGATCAACATCAATGAATATTTTGAGCATGAATCTTACCCGGTTTCCCACGGCAACTGGACCACCAGGTGGAAAACATCGCTTACGGAAGAACATATTCGCTTTACTCTTAATGGAACTAATGGAACGATTGACATTGACTCAGAAAACAAATTGGAAAAAGACAAATGGATTCATATAGTTGCGCTTTACAACGCGATGGATTGCCTTGTTTTTATTGATGGTGAGTTAAGTGGTTTCAAAGCTTACGAAGGTAAGATCAACAAGACCTCCTATAATTTGGTTTTTGGACAGTCACTTCCCGATCAGAGTGGCTTTAACTACAATGGTGCTATGGACAAACTGCGGATTTATAATTATGGAATTTCTTACGAGGAAGTAAAGAAAATTTATCAATCTGAGCTTTTAACCATCATCAATAGATCATTGCCTTTAAATGACCTGAAGGTTTTTCCAAATCCATCAAGTAATGATCTCTTTATTGAAGCGACCGCAAATCCTTTTCAGGATGTGGAAATTTCTGTAAATTCATTAATGGGACAAACCATTTTTACAAGAAAGACGAAAGCTGATAACAATGGTTTTGTAAAAGAAATCCTGAATATTAAGATTTTGGCTCCCGGTAGTTATTTTATTGTTTTAAAAAATAATAAATCCACGGTTATGGGCTTATTTATTAAAAGGTAGAAATACATATTTAGCAGCTTATTTAATCGAATTAACCTAATCAATTTGACATCAATGATTTATGAACACAAACTATTCTCCTCGTGAAAAAATATTATGGGACAGTTGGTTCATTAAAGTTAACAACGAATACCATGTTTTTTACCTGCAAGCCATAATTACCGAAGATTCAGACAAAAGACATGATAACGCTGTTTCAATAGGTCATGCCGTTTCTGAGGATTTAGTCCATTGGAACGAACTCCCGGCAGCACTCGAAAAGGGAGAAGATGACGCTTGGGATAATTTAGCTTTATGGACAGGAAGTGTTATCGAAAAAGATAATAAATACTTCATGTTTTATACAGGAAGAAATAAAAATATCGACCAAAAATGGATACAAAAAATTGGTTTGGCAGTATCTGATGACCTTATTACCTGGGAAAAGTCAGCGCGTAATCCAATACTCCTTGCCGGGGAGTATTACACTATCGATAATCAGAAAAACAAATTGAATAAAATAGGGGCATGGCGCGACCCCTTTGTTTTTTATGATACTGAATCAAAGCGATATTATATGGCAATTTCGGCCAGGGATAAGCAGTTTGGCAGAGAATATAATGGTTGTGTTGCACTTGCCGAATCAACTGATTTGTTTCATTGGGAAATACTGCCTCCTGTTTTCTCACCCGGTATTTATGACGAAATTGAAACAACCCAAATAATATATCATAACAAATTATATTATTTATTTTTCTCGACTTATGCAAACAACTATCATTCGGCCTTTGCTAAGGAACATGGCTCATTTGGCGGTTTACATTGTTATTATTCCAAAAATCTTTTTGGAAAATATCGTCCTGTGAATGAAAATGGTGTTGTGTCTGGAAATGGAAATGAGATGTACGCTATCAGATTACTACATGATACGAGGGATGATTTTTTTGCAATAGGTTGGCTTAATGGAGAAAAGAAAAAACAAATTGTCGGGAAACTCTCCTTTCCGTTTAAAATCAGAATAGAGAAGGATAAGGTTTACAAATTGTGAGAAGTTTAATATCTTTTACTTTGGCAATAAACTTTGTTTGTGCCCGGCTGTTACCGTCCTCATGCGGCGTTCGGGAAGTTCGTTTTTATTGTCGAGGACTTTGTACCAGGTTATTTTTTTACTCATCGGTTTAATTTTAAAATATTGTTTTTGCAAAAAGGTGGTTGCTCAGTTCCAAATTTTGCATAAACCTCACTGGGTATTCCAAGGTCAGCGATAAATATCTCAGTTTGAAGATCGAAGCTGTAAAGTATTTTTTTTGGTGCTGCTAAAGTTAAAATTTTATCTGCTTTAAAATGTTGAGAGTTCATGTCGCCGGTGAATCCGGTGGGAATATCCAATGAAACTTTTACTGCCCGGCTGCGATTTGCTTCTTCAATAATTTCAATAAGCGATTGAGGCAAAGGAAGCCTTTGAGAAAACCCCAAATAAGCATCAATCCATACATCTGGATTAGGGATGCTTTCCCTTTTCGTCCCAAATTTCATAGCCCGTTCAAGTTGCCTAACAGGTAGTTCCTTTGTTATTTCTGTAAATAAATCCAGGTAAACTGTATAACCCCAGGCTGCTAACCTGCGTGCTGCAACCAGTCCGCCACCACCATTGTTTCCGTTTCCTACACCGATTTTTATACTTTGTGTTTTTTCAGTAAATCCTGCAACAAGGTTTCCCAGTTGCAGTCCTGCATTTTCCATCATGATTTCAATGGGCAAACTAAAATTATTTACGGCATAGTAATCCATTTCCCGAAATTGTTCCAGTTCGAGGGCTTTTTCTTTAGGATAGTTTATTTCAGGATATTTCAATTATTTTCAGTCGGTAAAACGATTAATCACCTATTCGTTATCTTATTCCAGCATAGGCAATGCCTGTTAGTTTATGCATTTCATAATTTAATGTGCTCAGGTCATTAAAATTGAACTTGTTAACATTATCATGGCCACAAGCACGGGCTACCAATTTAATTAAGCCTTTGGTGGCTGTAAAAAAATTAAACAATTGTTTTGCAGAAGAATCAATAATAATCCGCTGACGCAAACTTTCTTTCTGGGTGGCAATTCCAATAGGGCAATTGTTTGTGCTACAAGCCCTCATTCCCAAACATCCGATGGCCTGAAGCGCAGAATTTGAAACGGCGATGGCATCTGCGCCCAGCATCATGGCTTTTGCAAAATCTTCGGCTACCCGCAAACCACCCGTGATGATGAGCGTAACATCGGTCGCGCCAACTTTGTCAAGATGCCTGCGTGCCCTCGCCAATGCAGGAATAGTCGGGACGTTAATATTGTCCCTCAGAATGGTTGGTGCAGAACCTGTTCCACCACCTCTTCCATCAAGGATGATATAATCAACACCAACATTCAGGGCAAAGTCGATATCGGCTTCAATATGACTCGCTGCAATTTTAAACCCGATGGGAATGCCCCCGGTTTTTACACGGACTTCGTCGGCAACTTTTTTAAAATTTTCAGCGGTGAACAAATCAGGAAAGGCAGCGGGAGAAATAGCTGCTTCACCTTCTTTTAAACCACGCACCTCAGCAATTTCTTTTGTTACTTTATTGCCGGGCAAGTGTCCACCGGTACCCGTCTTAGCACCCTGCCCACCTTTGAAATGGAACGCCTGTGCT
>JAUXBM010000080.1 GCA_030619415.1 Chlorobiota bacterium | reverse complement strand
TTAGTTGTGTACTAGAAATACTAAATAACACCCAATATTGGTTGAAATCAGAAGTTTTTTGTTGGCTTTACATTCCAAAATACCAATTGCTAAACAGCTATCTCATCCACAGCGGCCTTTTTGCGGTTGAAGGAGGGTCAGACAGGAAATCCACGGAGTGGTGCTGGCGGATATGTATTTACACGAGACCGGCGTGTGTTTTTGTTTACTACTCCGAGTCAACACACAAAAACCCCCCTCAACCAGCGCAGTCTGAAGCGAAAGACAGAGCGATGGGACTCGTGCTTTTGTTTTCACTACTAATTACAATTAATATAACATCTCAATATTAACCAGACCTTTCCCCCCCGCATAATCAATGGCACTGCTCCAATCATAACACTCGGGTGAATTGGGAAAATATAATGTCCTTACTTGATTGAGACACATCTATTTATTGTTAGTTTCTCTCGAATTCAAGGTGTTAAATTAATGTTAAAGAACCCGCACATTCCGGATAGCCGTATTGTATGTAGTACATTCGCCCTTATGCCGCTATTGGCACTAAATAACTCTATAATAAAAAAGAATGAAGAAATTAAGTTTATCCAGGCTAACACCAGATCCGTTGGCAAAAGCACATGCCCAGGCAGCTGGCGAGACGGTTACTGTTTCCGGCTATATACGGAGCACCGATGAAGACATGATCTCAATTTGCCAAAATCAGGCAAGTCAATCATATGTTGAGTACCCACGCTCATCCATCACAGCAGCATTCAGTGAAGACGATGATTCAACCAAAGTCACCTTTTTAATTGCAAGTGATGCCGAGGTGCGAACCGTCAAGCGAAGCCTGGCAAAGGATGTTGCCGGGACGAAAGAGTGTGGATGTGGATGCTCAGACACAGGAGTGCAAGAGGCACGTCCCCTGGACTCAATTCATCCTGCACTTGCAGCGTTTGCCAGAGAAGTGGCAAAAATCAAGGCGGAAGCGTCAAAAGGTTCGACTGACCTGAAGTGTGCAGAGGACCGTGCTGATTGCTTCAGGAAAGGCGGTACTGTTGCAGAATGTGACCGTGATTTTGACGTATGCCTATTTACAGGTACATTTGGTTAGTAATACAATCAAATAAGATCATACTTTGTAATACCAATTAATCAGTAAATATATTTGCGTTTTTCCAATTTTGCTACTTTTGCCACTCAAAAGCAACCAAATCATATTAGTTGCGTTTGAACAATAAATGAGAAAATCACAGGAAATACGAATCTTAATATTAAGTACCGTTTACTTATTCCTGCTATCAGCCATTATCCTTCCGCATCATCACCACGAGGAAATTGCCTGTTACACTGCTGCTCATTGCGAAGATGACCTTGATGTTCATCAGGCCAACGCTGCTGAGATCGAAGACCACCATCATGATAATAATTCAGGGGAGGAGCCAGAACATTGTATTTCAATTGAATATTACATCACTACAAATGCAGGTAATACATTTAAACAGTTTTCTGTTCCTGTTTTACCCGAACATGGTCATGATTTTTTAAGTCTCCATAGCACTTGCTTTGAAAATGATTTTGATGTTGACAATAGTTATAAATCATTTCATTTCCTGGCTATTAGAAATACATACACTGTAGCAGCAAAACACGAGCTCCCCCTTCGTGCTCCGCCTTCCTTGTTAGTTTAACCTAGCCAGTATTGTCCTGTGATTTAAGACAGGACTAATTTTCAATTTTATAATTTTCTTACAATGACAAAAGCAATTAAAGCTTTGATTATTGTCGTGTTGTTTGCAACAGGCTGTAATCAAATGGCTGACCATGCTCATCAGGATGATGGGATCAAATCAGCATCAAAACAAATCGATCATCCCGACCAGGAATCGCGCACTTTATTCACCGAAAACCTGGAGCTTTTTGTTGAGTTCGACCCAATTGTGGTTGGCGAAACATCAACATTTAATGTACACCTTACCGATCTTAAAGATTATTCACCATTGGCGAATGCCGATGTATCGTTAATCCTTGGAATTGACAACGAGGTCACTCAAAATTTCGAAAGCCGGTCTGACGTAGCCGGAATTTATCATTTCGAAGTTTCTCCTCAATTTGCCGGTGAAGGCCTCATAAAGATTAATGTGGCAACAGAAAATTTCACTGATCGGTTTGAAATTGATCATGTACATATTTTCAGGGAGGGAGCCGATATTCATGCGCACGGACAGGGAGCCGTAACAGGGCAGGTTCTATTTACCAAAGAGCAGGCCTGGACAACTGACTTTAAAATAGAGACTGTTAGTACGCATAGCTTTTCAAAGGTCATCAACGCAAGTGGTGAGATCATGCCGATGCCCGGCGACAAACAAAACCTGGTTGCAAAGAACAATGGGATTGTCCTGTTTTCTACCCGAAACCTTGTCCAGGGAAGTCCTGTTAAAAAGGGCAGTCTTCTCTTTACCATAAGTGGCAAAGGATTTCCTGATGATAACATTTCCGTTAAATACCATGAAGCCCGCCTGGCGTTAGAAAAAAGCAAGAATCAATATCTCCGGCACAAAAACCTGGTCGAAGAAAAAATAGTTTCGAAAAGCCAGTTTGAAGAATCTAAAAACCAATACCTGGCAGATAGTGTGGCCTATTTCAACCTGAAGCAAACGGTGTCAGATGGTGGCTTGAAAGTATACGCACCACTCACCGGTTACATCCACGACCTGAATTTTTCGGAAGGACAATACGCTTCCACAGGTTCCGTTCTGGCAACCATTTCGAGCAATAAGGTGATGTTGCTTCGCGCTGATGTTCCACAACAATTTTTCAAATTATTGGGACAAATCACCGATGCCACTTTTCGGCCTGCCTACTCTGATAAAGTTTATACCATTGATGAGCTCGATGGTAAATTGTTGGCGAAAGCTTCCTCGGTAGCCGAGAACAATCATTATATGCCGGTTTATTTTGAGGTGATCAATGATGGTACTTTACTGGAAGGTGCATTTGCCGAGTTTCATCTGAAAACCGAACCTCAACCCGGTAAGCTGATTGTTCCGATTGGCGCAATCATCGAAGAACAGAATATTTTTTACATCTATGTTCAGATGACCGGTGAAAGTTATTTGAAAAAGCAAGTTCAACTTGGTGGTTCGGATGGCCTTTATGCGGAGATATTATCTGGTTTGAATGCCGGTGACCGGGTAGTAACAAAAGGTTCTATTCTGCTAAAAGCGGCTTCGGTTTCCTCAGCTCCTGTTCATTCGCACACCCACTAAACCAAACGGCCATGTTAAACAGAATAATCAAATATTCACTCGAAAACCGCTTGTTGATCATATCATTATCGGTTGTTTTAACCCTTGCCGGATTGTATACCGCAAGGGAGATAGAAGTAGATGTTTTTCCTGACCTGACAGCGCCCACAGTTGCTGTTCTGACCGATGCACACGGAATGGCTGCCGAAGAAGTTGAAAAGCTTGTTTCATTTCCCATCGAAGCTTCCTTAAACGGAGCGACTGATGTTAGACGTGTTCGCTCGACTTCTTCATTTGGAATGTCAATCGTATGGGTGGAATTCGATTGGGGAACTGACATTTATAAAGCCCGGCAGATTGTGAGTGAGAAACTCTCCATCATCAGTACCAGTTTACCCGAATTTGTTGAATCGCCGGTGCTTGCCCCGCAAACATCCATTATGGGCGAGATCATGCTTATTTCGATCACATCGGATTCGTTGTCGCTTTTTGACCTCCGTTCCATTTCCGAGCGACAAGTCAAGCAGCAATTACTTTCGGTGACAGGTGTATCTCAGGTAGTTATCATCGGCGGATTGCCAAAACAATACCAGATACTCGCAAATCCTGATAAAATGCGCTACTACAACGTTTCTCTCGAAGAATTACTGACTGTGGCAAACAATACCAACTCAAATGCTTCCGGCGGATTGATCAACGAATATGGCCAGGAGTATATTATCAGGGCGACCGGCAGGACAACGAATGTGGATGATATTGGTAACTCCGTCATAAAAATCCGTGACGGGAAACCTGTTAAGATCAATGATGTAGCAGAAGTGAAAATCGGTCATTCTACCCTGATTGGTGATGCATATCTTAACCTCAAACCGGCTGTAATCCTGACAGTGCTCAAACAACCCAATACCAACACCCTGGATTTATCAGACGACATTGATGAAGCCCTGTCAGACCTTGAAAATTATCTTCCCGAAGGGGTCGAAATAAATGCACAGATTTTTCGGCAGGCCGATTTTATTGAAACTGCCATTTACAATGTATTCAGGGTACTGCTTGAAGGAGGACTATTTGTCTCAATCGTGTTGTTTCTTTTTCTTTTGAATTTCCGAACAACACTCATATCGGTGATCGCTATTCCTATTTCATTATTGCTTTCTGTTATCACGTTAAAAATGCTGGGATTGACCATCAATACGATGTCGCTTGGCGGAATGGCCATTGCCATTGGTGTGCTGGTAGATGATGCCATTATCGACGTGGAAAATGTGCTTAAACGGCTAAAACAGAATTACCGGCTTTCCGTCGAAAAGAGAAAAGCTGCATTAACCGTTATTTATGATGCATCGGTTGAGATACGTTCCTCTATTGTTCAGGCTACACTCATTATTATTGTGGCTTTTGTTCCGCTCTTCTTGTTATCTGGAATGGAAGGTCGGATGCTCAAACCGTTGGGCATCACATTTATAGTATCCCTATTTGCATCGCTTATTGTGGCTATTACTCTAACTCCGGTTTTGGCCAGCTATTTACTGAATACACCAAAGCAATTAAAGCGGCATGAGAGCGGCGGCAACAAACTCATCCAATGGCTGAACACCGGTTACGGAAAAAGTCTGGATGGGGTGCTCCGGTACCGGAAGGCCGTCATCTGGTCCTCCATCGGAATGTTGATCGTGTCGCTGTTGGTGTTTTCGAACTTCGGACGAAGTTTCCTTCCCGAATTTAACGAAGGAACATTGACCATCACAACCATGACTTTGCCAGGTATAAACCTTGAGCAAACAAAACAAATCACCGAGCAAATTGATGTAAGCCTCCTGGAAATTCCCGAGGTAAAATATGTCAGTCGCCGAACCGGTCGGGCCGAATTGAACGAACATAGCCACGGAGGAAGTAGTACTTCCGAAATAGATGTTCCCTATCATTTGAATGGTAGGTCGAAAGATGAATTTATGATAGAGGTCAGGGAGCGGCTCTCCAAAATTCCCGGACTAAGTATAAACATCGGGCAACCGCTGGGGCACCGCATCGATCATATGCTGTCAGGAACCCGTGCAAACATCGCCATCAAAGTTTTTGGAGATGATCTGTCAACGCTCCGCAATTTGGCGATCGAGATTAAAAGCAATATTGAAAATATCGATGGCCTGGTTGATTTGAATGTTGAACAATTGGTTGAGATTCCTCAAATCCAGATTCGTCCACGACGTGAAATGCTGGCACGATATGGTATTCCGGCCAACAAATTCACCGAATATGTGGAAACGTTCATTGCCGGAAAAAAGGTCTCAGAAGTTTATGAAAATAACCTGAACATTGATCTCGTCCTTCGTTACAACGCAGCATCGAGAAACAGCATTGAATCCATTCGGAATTCATTGATCGACACCTATGATGGTAACAAGGTTCCCCTAAGTTTTGTGGCTGATGTTGTTTCGGTATCCGGGCCTAATGTGATCAACCGGGAGAATGTTCGTCGAAAGCTTGTTGTTTCGGCCAATGTTGCCGGAAGGGATGTGGGAAGTGTAGTACATGATATCAGGCGTCAGATAAACCAAAATGTAATATTGCCCGAAAATTATTTTATCAAATACGGCGGACAGTTTGAGAGTGCGCAGCGTGCTTCGCAACTGCTGCTGATTGCTTCAGTTATCGCGATCCTGGTTATTTTCATCATCCTTTACCAGGAATTTAAAAGCACAAGCCTCGCAGGATTGGTTCTGATCAACCTGCCCCTGGCGTTGATCGGTGGTGTTGCCGCTGTTTGGATGACTTCTGAAATGCTCAGCATTCCTGCCATCATCGGTTTTATTACCCTTTTTGGCATTGCGACAAGGAACGGGATCCTCCTGGTGTCGAGGTATCAAAATCTAATAAAAGATGGATTCAGCTTAAAAGATACGGTGATCCTCGGTTCTAAAGATCGCCTGAATCCAATTTTAATGACGGCGCTGGCTTCGGCACTGGCACTCATTCCTTTAGCATTGAGTGGCAATCAGCCCGGAAACGAAATACAGAGTCCGATGGCCATTGTTATTTTAGGTGGATTGACTACTTCTACCCTTTTGAACCTGTTTGTTATTCCATCCGTGTACTATGTTATGAATAAAAAGAAAGACCATGAAAGCATTAAAAAATAAATCACGCGGCGGCGGCGCGGCGCAGCATGAGAAAAACCAGAAAGTTTCACGCAGCATCGCAGCATCGCAGCGTGAGAAAAACGAGAAAGAATGTAGATGCCGGGGTTATTTATTATCAGCATTTATCCTGGGCCTTTTCCTGTTTCTTGGTATTGATGGAACAGCGCAATCATCGCTTGATGTTTTGATTGAAAACACGATCAAAAATAATAAAACCCTGATGACTGCCCGCAAATTCTATGAAGCGGAAGTAATGGGTGCGCGAACCGGAAATTCTCCTGGCAACCCCGAAATTGAATATGCCTATCTGTGGGGAAACCCAGATCAGATCGGGGATCGGGTTGACTTTGCCATTACCCAATCTTTTGACTTTCCGACCGCTTATTCCAGCCGTTCAAAACTCTCAAAAATAAAGCGGGATCAAGCACAACTCCGGCTCAATGCCACCGAACAGGATATCATTGTGAAAACACGCCAGGCATGGTTTGAAGCAATTTATTTAAATCAAAAGAGTCGCCTGTTGGGAAAAAGGGTTAAGAATGCAAGGCTCATCGCCAACGCTTTTCAGCGGATGTATGATGAAGGAGAAGCCAATCAGTTACAACTTAACCAGGCGATGCTAAAGGTTACAGCCTTAACAAACCAACAGGACAGGTTGAGTATAAGTGCACTTACAAATAATGCCACCATCAGCAGGCTGAATGGTGGAAATGCTTTTAAGATAACGGATTCGATTTTTCCTGCTCCAATGAACCTGGTACTCGACACACTGATTGGTCAATATCAATCGGGGCCACAAAATGCAGCATTCCAGGGAGAGGTCCTACGGATGGAACAACAAAAGGATGTGGCCTTCAACCAGAAATTACCCAAACTGAAGGCAGGTTATTACCAGGAAACTATTTTGGGCACCCGGCTAAAGGGGATCACTGCCGGTATCACCATCCCGTTGTGGGGGAATGCCAACGCAGTTAAATCTGCGAAAGCAGGTTTTGCATTCGCCCAAACCGATGCCATCCGTTTCTGGGAACAGCAGGAATTACAGGTAATACAACTGTACAATGAGTGGTTGATTTTGAGTACACAGGTTGAACAAATG